>NZ_JBKOTX010000135.1:0-16477 GCF_047086965.1 Roseovarius halophilus (ex Wu et al. 2025)
ATGCCTCATGGCTACGGCAGCGTCACGGGTACAAAACACCCGATCAGATCAGGGCCGAGCAAAAAGCCCTTGAACCCGAAGCCGTCACGGAGGTTAAAAGTAAGCCTACGCCGAGGGCCGTCTGGCGGGATGATTTGGCGACGGTTTATCGAGTGTCCTTATGGACGCACACGAGAACACCCCCCGCATTGAAGTATTGTCGGTCACTGACACGGGCCGTCGACGTCGTTGGACGGATGACGAGAAGGTCAGGATCGTTGAGGAAAGCCATCGAGATGGCGAGACGGTGGCGGAGGTTGCCCGTCGCCATGAGATTTCGCGGCCCCAGCTTTACGATTGGCGTTATCGGTACAAGCACGGGCTGCTTGGGGGCTATGGCCCGGAGTTTTTGCGCGTTCCTCCCGTTGAGGGCGGTTCGGGTGCAAATGATGGGCCGCGGTCATCATCGCCTGGCATGACGATCGACCTGGGTGAGCGGTGCCGCGTGACGGTCCCCGCAGATTTTGACATGGACGCCGTGGCGCGTTTGCTCGATCGCCTGAAGGTGATGCAATGATCGCATTCTCTTCTGGCACGAAGGTGTGGATCGCAGGCGGCGTAACGGACATGCGCTGCGGGATGAACAGCCTGGCGTTGAAGGTTCAGGAGGGGCTTGGTCGCGACCCGCATGCGGGCGAGATCTTCTGCTTCCGTGGACGCCGGGGCGATCTCGTGAAACTTCTTTGGCATGACGGGGTGGGCATGTCGCTCTACGCCAAGAGGCTCGAGGCTGGGAAGTTCATCTGGCCGGCGGGCGGCTCTGGGGATGCCGTTCAGGTCTCTGCGGCACAGCTTGGCTATCTTCTTGAGGGGATCGACTGGCGCAACCCGCGCTGGACGCAACGCCCTGCGAAGGTTGGATAAATCAGCGGGAAAGCCCTTGTTTTACTGGTCCCTGGCGGGCGGACATGGTAGACGTTCACCATGTCAGACGCCCCCTTCGAACTCGAAGAATTGCGCGCCGCGCTCGCGGCTTCGGAGCGGCGTGCCGAGGCGGCCGAAGCCGATCTTGCGCGGGTGCGCGCGGCGGTCTCGACATCCGAGGCGATGATTGCCGGCCTCAAGCTCGAGATCGCTATCCTCAAGCGCGACAAGTATGGCCGCAGTGCGGAGCGCAGCGCCAAGTTGCTCGACCAACTGGAACTGCAGCTTGGAGACCTCATAGAGAGCGCCGCCGAGGACCGGGTGCAGGCCGAGCGGAAGACGACCAAGGTCGGTGCCTTCGAACGGCGCAAGCCCGTGAAGAAAGCCTTCCCCGAGCATCTGCCGCGCGAACGCGTGGTGGTCGAGGCCCCCAGCACCTGCTCCTGCTGCGGATCCGATCGCATCATGAAGATGGGCGAGGACATCACCGAGACACTCGAGGTCATCCCCCGCCAGTGGAAGGTGATCCAGACAGTCCGAGAGAAGTTCACCTGCCGGGCCTGCGAGAAGATCACCCAGCCCCCGGCGCCCTTCCATCCGATTCCGCGGGGATGGGCCGGCCCCAGCCTGCTGGCGTTCGCCATTGGTCTCGAACACATGGCGACACAATGGCTCACCGTCTTCGAGAAGTACGGCCAGCATCAGCCTCTCAACCGTCAGGCCGAACGCTACGCCCGTGAAGGCGTGGACCTCAGCCTCTCCACACTCGCCGATCAGGTTGGCGCGGTGGCCGAATTGCTGAAGCCGCTGAACGCGCTGATCGAGGCGCATGTGTTCACCGCCGCCCGGCTACATGGCGACGACACCACGGTCCCGCTTCTGGCTCGCGGCGGCGCGAAAACCGCCCGGCTCTGGACCTATGTGCGCGATGATCGTCCCTTCGACGGGACCGCGCCGCCCGCGGTCGTGTTCCGCTTCTCCCCCGATCGCGCCGGGGAACACCCGACGAAACATCTGGCGGGCTGGCAGGGCATCCTGCAAGCCGACGCCTATGCCGGGTACAACCAGCTCTACGATGCCGCCCGACAACCCGGCCCGGTGGCATCGGCGCTGTGTTGGTCGCACGCACGGCGCAAGTTCTTCGAGCTTGCTGATGTGCAGACCAATATCCGCAAGGGCAAGTCGCCCAAGGCGATCTCACCCATCGCCGTGGAGGCGGTGAAGCGCATCGACGCTCTGTTCGAGATTGAGCGCATGGTCAACAGGCAAACCCCGGAGGCGCGGCTGGAGATGCGGCAACGCCAATCGGCCCCGCTGGTCGCGGACCTCGAGCAATGGCTTCGCGGCGAGCGCGCGCTCCTGTCGAAGCACGCCAAGGCGGCGAAAGCCATCGATTACCTGCTGTCGTCCAACCACTGGCCGGGCTTCACGCGGTTCCTCGAGGATGGGCGCGTCTGCCTGACGAACAACGCCGCCGAGCGCTCCTTGCGCGGTGTAGCCCTCGGACGGAAATCCTGGCTCTTCGCGGGATCAGAGCGTGGCGGCCAGCGCGCGGCGGCAATCTACACCTTGATCGGCACCGCAAAGCTCAACGACATCGATCCCCAGGCCTGGCTCGCAGACGTCATCGCCCGCATCGCCGACACGCCGGTCTCGCAGCTGCACGAGTTGCTGCCATGGAATTGGCAGAAGCAGCCCCCCCGATCGGCCGAAGCTGCATGATGGCCCGGGTCACCCACGTCCACACCATCGATGCGGTCGCAAGGAGGATCGGTGAGAACCTCGAACTCATCGAGATCGTCAGCGCCAATCCCGACAACATCGATTATGGAGAAATGATCTGGGTAGACGACGGTACCGATGAGGGGATCAAGACCTTCACAGACCGTGGCATCGAAAGCCTCCAAGAACTTCTGGCGGACATACGGACATGGGAAGGCGGCATCCGTGAGTTCCTGCGCGACGAACAGTGCGATCCCAAAGTCATCGAGAGCATCATGGCTAACGAGAAGAGCTGGTGAAGCAAGACGGCCGCCGGCGGATGCTTACGGTTAAAATGGCGGCCTAACCAGCGCAACGCGCTGTCTCAGAACCGTGCCCCGGTACATTGTCGACTGTGTCGCGCGAAATGTTGAAATGACGCGCCGCCGCGCGCTTGCTCATGCCGTCGGCGCAGGCCAGACGAACCTTTCGGTAAAGTTCCACGGAATAAATCTCCAAACCCTCCATGCTGCCGCACGAAGAGCAAAGTGGCCGGTTTTTACACCGCCCGCACCGCCAACATGGCGGCGCTACCGTGGCCTAATTTTGCACCGCCGTTCTCACGCCGGGCGTTCATTGCGCCGCTCGGTGTCGGATGCGCCCGGCCCGCCGTTCTGCCGTGGTCCAGGTGGCCCGGTTCAGTCGGACGTGGCGCTCAGGCTGTTGCCGCCCCGCGCCGTGGCGACCTCGACCTCGTCACCTGCCTGGATCGCGAGCTGGCTGACAAAGGGCGGCTGGGACGTGGTCGTGCCGTCGCGAAACAGGGTGAGCGCGTTCCGGCCTCCTTCGGTCGCCCCGGGCAGGGCCCAGACCGGAACGACACCGTGCGAGAAGCCGGCCGACATCACCGCGCCGCCGCGCATCCGGTAACGGGTATGCACGCCGCGTCCGCCCGCGTGCTCGCCATCTGCCGGACAGGCGTCGCCCAGGTGCCTGGTCGCGATCTCGAACCCGTAGCGGGCCTCGGCCACCTCGACGGGACAGTTGAACGTGTCGCCGTGATTGGTCGAGAACATCGCGTCGTTGCCCGGCCGTGCGGGCGTTGCACCCCAGCCCCCCATCTGCGGTTCGACCATGGCGTAGCGGCGCCCGGTGTCCGGGTGTTCCCCGGCGATCACCAGACCGAAGATCGTGGCAAAGCTGCCGGCGGGGAGATCGAAGCCGCCGGCCGCGGCCAGACCGCGCCACAATGTGTCGATCAGCCGGATGCGCGTCTCGAAATAATACCCGTGCGCCGCCTCCGGGTCCGGGTAGAATATCGAGCCGGGGCGGGTCAGAACCTCGAGCGGCGCGAACGAGCCGGCATTGGCGAAGCGGTCGGAATCCGTCAGCGCCTTGAACAGGATCTGGCAGGCGATGAGCGCGCCGTCGCGGCAGGTGTTGAACGGGCCGGTCGCCTGTTGCGGGGCCGCGCGCAGATCGACGGTGAAACGCTGCGCCGTGATCGTGATTCGTGCGCGCCATGTGGTGCCGTCGTCCTGCTCCTGAGCCACATCGAAAGAGCCTTTCGGCAGGCGCGCGAGCCCCTGCATGGCGCGGGCCCGGCCGGTGTCTTGGGCGTCGTCTATGGCGGCGCGCAGCATGTCCGCCCCATAACGGTCGCACAGGTTTCGGATCAGCCCGGCCGCGCGGCGCCCGGCCGACACCTGGGCCCAGAGATCGCCGGTGACGAAATCGGGCAGGCGGGAGTTGATGCGGATGATATCGGCGACCGCGTCGTTCCATTCGCCCCCGGCGATGAGCCGGACGATCGGCAGGCGCAGTCCCTCGGCCACGATGCTTGTCACCTCCGTCGCCATCGATCCCGGCGTGCTGCCCCCGATGTCGCCCCAATGCGCGATCGAGGCGACCCAGGCCACGCATTCGCCCTCGAAGAAGACCGGCTCGGCCACCACGACATCGTTGAGATGGGTCACCCCGCCGAAGTTCGGATCGTTGGTGAGGAAAACGTCGCCCTCGGCGATCCGGCGGCCCTCCTTCTCGAGGATCGCCTTGACCGACTTGTCCAGCACCCCCACGAAGGACGGGATACCCGCGCCGGAGCTGACCAGCGCGCCGTCGGCGGCGGTGACCCCGGTGCCCACGTCGAGCACCTCGTAGATGATCGGGCTCATCGCGGTCTTGCGCAGGACCTCGAACATTTCTTCGGCGGCGCTGTCCAGCGCGGCCTGTACGACGGAAACGGTAAAGGGATCAGCCATCTATACGCTCCGGGTCGCGCGGCAGGTCGGAGAGGATCTCGGGCCCGTGGGCGCGCAGGATGACGATCTCCTCCAGCCGGATCCCGAAACGGCCCGGAAGGTAGATCCCCGGCTCGATCGAGAAGACCATGCCCTCGTCCAGAACGCTTTGCGCGCTGGCGGTGATGAAGGGCGGCTCATGCACCTCGGTGCCCAGCCCGTGGCCGGTGCGGTGGACGAAATACTCGCCGTAGCCGGCCTCGGCGATCACGCGTCGCGCGGCGTCGTCCACCGCGTGCGCCTTCACGCCGGGGCGTGCGGCGTCGAGCGCGGCCTGCACCGCGCGCTCCACGACCGCGTGCACCTCGGCATAGCCCTCGGGCCCGCCGCCGATCAGAGCCATGCGCGTGATGTCCGAGGAATAGCCTTCGGACCCGGCGCCGATATCCATGACGACCGCGTCGCCTTCCTTGAGGACCGTGTCGCCGGTGTGGTGATGCGGGTAGGCGCCGTTGGGGCCTGCCCCGACGATGGTGAAGAGCGGCTTGGCCCCGTGCCTGGCGAACGTTTCGCGCACCACCTGGGCCACCTGCGTTTCGCTCATGCCCGGGCGCATCGCAGCCCAGGCGGTCTTCATCGCGTCGTCGGCGATCTGCGCGTTGCGCTTGAGCGCCGCGTATTCGTTTTCGTCCTTGCGCATCCGCAGCGCGCCGACCGTGTCCGCGGTGAACCGGCGCACGGCACCGGGCAGGGCTTCGCTCACCAGCGCGGCATGATCGGCGCGCATGGTCTCGTCCAGGACGATCGACCCGGCGGTCTTCGCGCCGAGCGCCGCCAGAAGCCGGTCCAGCGCGGCGTCCGGCCCCTGGTCATCGGACCATTCGTGGAAGGGCAGGTCGGTCTGGGTGCGCACGCTTTCCGCCTCCAGCGCCGGCATCAGGAACGCGGCCTCCGCCTGCGAAACGAAGGCCAGGCAGGGCCGTTCGTCGGCGTGCGGCCGCACGCCTGTCAGCCAGCCGAGATGCGCCCCGGCGCCCAGCACGACGAGATCCGTGCCGGTGTCCTCCATCTTGGCGCGCAGCGCGTCGAGTCTGTCTGTCAGTCCGGTCATGGTCTGCCCTTTCTCAAACGGTGTCGTCCCCTGGCGCCGGCCGCGTTCCGGGACGGGGTGGATGTGGCTCTGTATTCGTGTCGTCCCCGAGCCGGGGCGCGGGGGCGTGCGGGCGGGGGACGGCGGTGACGGCCGTCCCGGTTCATGGTCGGTCGCGGGCTCGTCAGACGGCCACGCCGTGGATCTCCCTGGCGCGCTCGGGCGTGATCAGGCCGTCCTTCACGTCGCGGCGCACCGCGTCCGGGTCGCGTGCCTTGGGGTCGCCATGGCCCGCGCCGCTGGACGTGATCACGCGCACGACGTCGTCGGTGGTCAGCGCCATGCCGGAGACGAAGCTGTGTGTCTGCGCGTCACCATCCGCCTTGATCACCTCGACGAAATTGCCCGATCCCTCTTCGCCGCCTTCCAGCGGCCAGGGCTTGATCCGGGACCGGGTGTAACCGGCGGTCAGGAACCCGTTTTCGGTCCGGATGCGGTATTCGAGGATCAGGCCGCGACCACCGTTGAACTGCCCTTCGCCGCCCGGCGCGGTATTGAGGGCCATCCGGTCGACGAAGAGCCCGTTGCGCGCCTCCGAGATCTCGGCGGGCGTATTGTAGGTCTCGCCGTGGAAGCCCGAGAAGATGCAGGGATTGCCGTCGTGCCCGTTCCACGCGCCCCAGCCGCCGATCTGCGGCTCGACGATGGTATACTGGCGCCCGGTATCGGGATGGATGCCCCCGATGAAGGTGCCGCAGATCGAGCTGAAGTGACCCGCGGGCAGCCGCTCCGGGATATGCGGCGCCAGGCAGCGCCAGATCAGATCGTAGGTCCGAACCTCGGTCTCGAAGTAGAAACCGATGGCCGAGCCTTCGCGGGCGTCGAAGATCGACCCCTCGCGGGTGAGCAAGTTGAGCGGACGGAAGCTGCCGTCGTTGGCCGGGGAATCCGGGTCTGTCAGCGACTTGAAGACCATCTGCGCACAGATCATCGTGCCGTCCCGGTTGGCGTTCGTCGGCCCCGCGTCCTGGTCGGGGTTGTCGCGCAGGTCGACCAGGAACTCGTCCGCGCTGATCGTGACCTTGACGTTGAAGACCCGCCCGTCGTCCTGTTCCTCGGAGAGCTCGAAGCTCCCATGCGGCAGCTTGGCGAGCTCGGCGCGCGCGGCCCGTTCGCCGAAGTCCATGAAATGGGTCATGGCGCGCAGGAAGGTGTCGGTGCCGTATTTCCCGGCCAGCCCTTCCAGCCGCCGTGCGCCCACGCGCACCGACGCGATCGCCGCCCAGACATCGCCCTTGAGGAAATCGGGCATCCGGCTGTTGATGGTGATGATGTCCATCACCGCCTCGTCCAGCTCGCCCGCGCGGATGATCTTCACGGCGGGCAGGCGCAGGCCCTCCTGGTAGATCTCCGTCGCCTCGCCCGAAAGCGACCCCGGCGCCATGCCGCCCACGTCCGAGTTGTGCGCGATATTCGCCGTCCAGGCGATGAGCCGGTCGCCTGCAAAGATCGGCATGGCCAGCACCAGGTCGTTGAGATGCGTCACGCCGCCATGCCACGGGTCGTTGGTGATGAAGACATCGCCGGGGCGGATGTCGTCGTGCTTTTTCAGGATGAACTGAACCGTCTTGTCGAGCACGCCGACGAAGGCCGGGATGCCCGCGCCAGAAGATGCGATGCGCCCCTCGGCGTCGGTGATGCCGGTGCCCATGTCCAGAACCTCGTAGATGATCGAGGACATGGCCGTCTTGCGCATCGCCGCAAACATCTCGTCCGCCGCGGCCTGAAGTGAGTTCTGGATGATCTCCAGGGTGATGGGATCGTTCTCGCTCATTGGATCAGCTCCCGATGTGGATGTGAACATTGCGGTAGGCATCGATCTCGACCCGGTTGCCGGGGTGGATGACGATCGTGGTGCCGGAATCCTCGACGATCGCGGGGCCGGTGAATGCCATGCCGGGGTCGAGCTTGTCCCCGTCATAGATGTCGGCCTCGTGCGTGCCTTCGAGCGCGTAGTCGACCGCCCGCCGGCCCTTGTGGGCGGCCGTGGCGTCGGCGGGGCCCATCTCGGCCGGTTGCATTTCCAGCTTGCCTACTTCCGCGCGGGCCACGAGATGGATGCCGACCATCTCGACCGGTGCGTCGAGGCGGTAGGTATACTCGCGTTCATAGGCGTCGTGGAAATCCTGCGCGATCTTGTTGAGCGCGGCGTCGGTTACCGGCCCGTCGAGCTGGACCTCGGTCGTGTGCTCCTGGTTCTGGTAGCGGAATTTTCCGTAGCGCAGGAAGCCGACCTCCTTCGGGTCGACGCCCTCGTCTTCGAAGGTGGCGCGCGCCTGCCCCTCGGCCGCGGCGAAGATACCCTCGATCGTGTTGCCTGCGCCTTCTTTCAGGTCCACGAGCTGCGTCACGAAGGTGTCGCGGCGCAGATCCGACATCATCATGCCGAAGGCCGAGAACACCGAGGCCGCGGCGGGCACGACCACCTTCTTGACCTGGAGCTCCTGGCCGAGCGCCACCGCGTGCATGGCCCCGCCGCCGCCGAAGGCCAGCAGCGTGAAGTCGCGAGTGTCGTGGCCGCGGTTGAGGCTGACCAGTTTGAGCGCGTTGACCATGTTGTTGTTGGCGATACGCACGATGCCCTGGGCGGCCTCGTCGGTACTGACGCCCAGCTTTTCGCCCACGGCGTGCAGCGCGGTTTCCGCCGCCGTCATGTCCGCCGCGACCTCGCCGCCGCAGAAGTATTCGCGGTTGATCCGGCCGAGCCACAGGTTGGCATCGGTCGTGGTGGCATCGGTGCCGCCCTTGCCGTAGGCCGCCGGGCCGGGCAGGGCGCCGGCCGATTGCGGACCGACGTGAAGCTTGCCGAAATCGTCGACCCAGGCGATGGAGCCGCCGCCGTTGCCGATCTCGACCAGGTCCACGACCGGCACCATGATCGGATAGCCCGCGGACTTGCGGCTGCGCTCGATCCAGTAGTCGGTCATGATGCGCACTTCGCCGTCCTCGATGAGCGAGCACTTGGCGGTGGTCCCGCCGATGTCGAGCGCGAGGATGTTGGGCTCGCCGATCAGCTTGCCCAGCTCGGCCGCCCCCCAGAAACCCGAAGCCGGGCCGCTTTCGATCATGTTGATCGGCACCTGCGACGTTGCCGCGAGGCTGTCCACACCACAATTGGACTGCATGATGTAGGGGCTCTTGGGCAGACCCTGCGCTTTCAGCCCGTCGTCGAGCTTGCCCAGGTAGCTGGCCGCCACAGGCTGCACATAGGCCGACAGCACCGCGGTGTTGGTGCGTTCGTATTCGCGCCATTCGCGGGTGATCTGGTGCGAGGCCACAACCGAGGCTTCGGGCCACAGGCGCCGGATCTCGTCCAGCACCGCCTCTTCGTGGGCCGTGTTGGCGTAGGCGTGGAGCAGGCAGACCGCCACCGCCACGACGCCTTCCGAGCGGAACCCGTCCAGGATCGCGGGCAAGCCGGACAGATCGAGCGGCGCGCGCTCCTGGCCCATGTAGGTCATGCGGCCCGCCACCTCGGCGCGCAGATGGCGTGGCACGAAGGGTTGGGGCTTTTCGTAATGCAGATTGAAGAAATCTGGCCGATTGCCGCGGGCGATTTCCAGCACGTCGCGGAACCCCTCGGTCGTGATCAGGCCGACCTTCACGCCCTTGCGTTCCGTCAGCGCATTGATGACGACGGTGGTGCCGTGCGCCATGAAAGTCACGGTTTCGGGGTCGATCCCGCCCTTCTTGAGCACACTGAGAACCCCGGTCTCGAAATCGGGCGGCGTCGTGTCGGACTTGGCCGTCACGATCTCCATCGTGCCGTCGTCTCTGGTCTCGAAAGCGACGAGATCGGTGAACGTGCCACCCACGTCGGTCGCCACGCGGCGGATCGTATTGGACATCTCAGGCTCCTTTGGTGCGGTTTTCGTGCAGGAGGAAAGTGACCGCCCCCGGCATCTTGAGGGCGTTGGCCGCCTCGACGCGCTCGGGCGTGTAATAGCCCGCGTCATGCAGGCAGTTCAGGGTGCCGATCACCACTCCGTCGATCGTCACCGGGACGTTCATGCAGCTTTCGCACCCCAGCGACCGGATCAGTTCGTAATCGGGGAAGACCGAGGCGATTTCCGCGATCGAATTCGCGACGAAGGTCTGGTGCTGGCCCCGGACGAGGTCGGACCAGCGGTCCTTGTTCAGGGGCTTCTCGCCCGAGACGGGATAGGCGTCGGGCATGGTGGAGAAGTTGCGCGTCCCGACACCGCGGTCGCGGTCGATCACCATGGTGGTAAAGAGCTTCGCGCCGACGGTTTCCGAGACCAGCTCGGCCAATGCCTCGAAGGCCTTTTCCGGCTGCCCCTTGGCCGCCACTGCTTGCATGAAATCGGTCATGTTCCCTCTGACAATCTGTTTCTGAGTTGCAATTCCGCGTCGTCGACCACCGGGACCGCGCCGATCAGGCTGCGGGTGTAGGGATGATCGGGGGCGGAGAAGATCTTCGGTGTCGCGCCGATTTCCACCATCTCGCCGGAGCGGAACACGGCGACGCGGTCGGCCACGTTGCGCACGACGGCCAGGTCGTGGGTGATGAAGACGTACGTCAGGTTCTTGCGCGCGCGCAGATCGTTGAGAAGGCGCAGGACACGCGCCTGGACCAGCACGTCGAGCGCCGAGGTCGGCTCGTCCAGAACGACCAGCTCGGGCTCGCAAGCGAGCGCCCGGGCGATGCCCACGCGCTGGCGCTGACCACCCGACAACGCAGCCGGCGACCTGCGGCGCATGTCGGGGGGCAGCCCGACTTCCTCCAGCGTGTCCTCCACGCGCGCCCAACGCCCGGACCGCGCGCCGATCCCGTAGGTGTCGAGACCCAGCCGGATCGAGGCGCCGACGCTGCGCTTGGGGTTCAGCGACGAGAGCGGGTTTTGCTGCACGAACTGGATCGCCCGCCGCTGGGCCGGTCCGCGCCGGGCGGGCAGGGTGGCGCCGTCGAAGGCGATCATTCCCGCGCTGGGTGGTAGGATGCCCAGGATCATGTTGGCCAGCGTGGTCTTGCCCGACCCGCTTTCGCCCACGACCGCAAGGCATTCGCCCCGGGCCACGTCAAAGGACACGTCGCGCACCGCGTGGACTGGGCCGCGCGCGGTCTGAAACGTCTTCGACAGGTTGGCGACGGAAAGAAGCGTCATGCCGGGCCTCCGCCGTGGCGCACCTTGGGTGCGAGGAACGCGTCGCTGGCCTCGGGCACTTCCGGAAGGCCCGCCCCGGTGATGCGCGGCACCGCGTCCATCAGGGCGCGGGTATAGGCATGGCCAGGCGCGTGGAAGATCGCGTCGGTCGGGCCTTCCTCCACGATGCGGCCGCGGTAGATCACGTAGACCCGGTCGGCGAATTCGCGCACCACGCCCAGGTTGTGGGAGATGAACAGCACCGCGGTATGATGCATCTCCACCAGGTCGTGCATCAGCTTCAGCGTCTGCGCCTGAACGGAGACGTCGAGCGCGGTGCCCGGCTCGTCCGCCAGCAGGAGCTTGGGGTTGTTGACCAGCGCCATCGCGATCATCACGCGCTGGTTCATGCCGCCCGAGAGCTGGAACGGGTAGGCATCGAGAACCCGCGCGGGGTCGGGGATCGACACCTCCGTGAGCATCTCGGTCGCGCGTGCGTCGCAGGCTGCCTGCGTCATCTGCGGATCGCGCCGGCGCATCACCTCGGCGAACTGGCGCGCGATGGTGAAGGTGGGGTTCAGCGACGAGGTCGGATCCTGGAAGATCATCGACATTTCGGTGCCGCGCAAGCGCGCCCGTTCGCGCGGCCGCATCGCCGTGGTGTCGCGCCCGTCGAATTCGACCGCCCCCGAGACGCGCGCGTTGGGCGTCTCCTGCAAGAGGCCCAGGACGATCCGGGCGGTCACCGACTTGCCGGAGCCGCTCTCGCCGACCAGCGCCACGCGCTCGCCCGCCGCGATGGACAGATCGATGCCGTGCAGCACCTCGCTGAATCCGCTCAGCCCCTTGAAGGCCAGCTTCAGGTCGCGGATGTCGAGAAGTGCGCTCATTCGTCCACCCCCAGGATTTCGCGCAGGCCATCGCCGAACAGGTTGAAGCCGAACACCGCGAGCAGGATCGCGAGGCCGGGAAAGACGGTCAGCCACCAACTATCGGGCAGGTAACGCGCGCCCTCGGCGACCATCGAGCCGAGGTCCGGCGTCGGTGGCTGCACCCCGAGCCCGAGGAACGACAGCGACGAGGCAATGATGATCACGAAGCCCATGTCGAGCGTCATCTTGGTGATGATCGCCGGCAGGCAGTTGGGCAGGATTTCCCGGATCGTGATATGCGCGGTGGAGGCGCCGATCACCTCGGCGGCGAGCACATAGCTCTCCTCGCGTTCCGACCGCGCGATGGAGTAGACCAGCCGCGCGTACCAGGGCCACCACATCACGGTGACAGCGATCATCGCGTTGGTCAGCGTGGGCTCCAGCACGCCCAGCACGGCGATGGCCAGGACCAGAGGCGGGATCGACAGGAAGACATCCACCAACCGCATCAGAACCGCCTCGATCCAGCCGCCAAGGTAGCCGGCCATGAGGCCCACGACCGTGCCCACCGGGGCGGCGATGACAAGCACCACGACCCCGAGCCCGAGGCTGATCCGGTAGGCGTAGAGGATGCGGCTGAAGATGTCGCGGCCCACCAGGTCGGTGCCCATCCAGTTGCGGGCCGAGGGGCCGCGGTTTGCGAAGGCAAAGTCCACCACCGATCCGTTATGCGTGGGGAACGGGGCGATCAGCGGCGCAAGCAGCGCGGCGGCAAGGATCAGCATGACCAGGATCAGGCCGGTCAGCGACAACGGGTTCGACGATATGATGCGCAGGGCCCGGATCATGATCCGGCCCGCGTGGAATGGCGGATGCGGGGGTTGAGAAACGCGATCAGCAGGTCGACGATGATGTTCACGACGAGGAAGGTCAGCGCGATCACCAGCACCGTGCCCATGATGGCGTTGAGATCCTTGCGCAGGATCACCGCGACCCCGTAGCGCGACAGGCCCGGCCAGGCGAAGACCGCTTCCACCAGAAAGGCGTTGCCCAGCATCGCCGCGAAATCGAGGCCGATGATCGTGAGCGACGGGATGAGCGACGGCTTGAAGGCATAGCGCCGCGCGATCCGGGACGGAAAGAAGCCGAAGGCCTGTGCCATCTCGATGTAGGGTTTGTCATATGTTTCGACCATGTTGGCCCGTGTCAGACGCGCCGCTTGTCCGATTCCCGATAGCGCGAGCGCGATCGCGGGCAGGATCAGGTGATGCAGCGCATCGAAGAATGCCGCGATGTTGCCTGCCAGCAGCGTGTCGACCGTCAGAAACCCGGTCGTGCGTGCGATCTCGTAGCTGTCGGTCAGCCGTCCGGCGACGGGAAAGAGCGGCAGGTAGAAGGCAAACAGCAACATCAGGATCACGGCCCAGACGAAGCTGGGGGCCGAGACCGTGAGCAGGGTCAGAACCCGCACCACATGGTCGGGCCAGCGCCCCCGGTGCCGCGCGGCCAAAATGCCCAGCGGCAGTCCGATCCCCACCATCATGATGCCCGCGAAGATCACCAGCTCGAGGGTCGCGGGCAGGAATTCGGCAATGTCGGTGTTCACCGGGCGGTTGGTATAGAGCGAGTCCCCCAGATCGCCGCGCAGCACATCGGCGACGAAATAGCCGTATTGCGCCACGATCGGGTCGTCCAGGTGCATCTCCGCGCGGATCGCGGCGACCTGTTCGGCCGTGGCGTTGGGACCGAGCGCGATGCGGGCCGGGTCGCCGGGAATGATCCGGGCGATGGCGAAGATGAGCATCGAAACCCCGACCAGGACGATCACGGAGATACCGAGCCGTCTCGACAGGATGCGAAGGACAGGCGACATGAGGATTACCCGTGGGTGAGGGTGTCCGAGCCCCGCGAAAGGGCCCGGACCGGTTGGAGAAGGGCGGTCGCGATTACTCCTCGACCATTTCCATCAGCCGGAAGCTGAAGCCCATTCCGTCGACGCCGAAGGCCATGTCGGGATCGCTGAGCGCGGGAACCTTGACCCGGTTCGACGCCGCGAAGACGGATTGCCGGTCGTAGCCGTAGATCGTCGGCGACAGCTCCATCAGGCGGTCGTTTAGGTTGGAATAGGCCTCTTCACGCGTGTCCGCGCCGGGGCCGCGACGCCCCGCCTCGAGGGCGGCATCGACGACGGGATCGTCGAGGTATTCCGGCGATTGCCAGGTGCCCGGCGTGGATGAGTGATACATGCCGAAGAGCAGCGTGTCGGGGTCGCCCGTCACCGCGTTCGCGAAGATCTGGCTGACATGCGGCGTGTTCTCGGGGCTCGCCACACGCTCGGTGAAGAGCGCCCAGGGCAGCGTCTCGATCGAGGACGAGATGCCCAGCTCGGAAAAGTTCGCCTGCATGAGCAGCGCAAAGCGCTCTTCCAGCGGAACTTCCGCGATCCAGCTTATCTCGAGGTTCCAGTCCTCGGGGGCGTAGGGACAATCGGCCATGTACGCGCGCGCGGCGTCCATGTCGCGCTCAAGCACCTCGTCGGCCGGGTTGGCCCCGAACATGCCGACCGGGATCGCGCCTGTGGGGGCCGAGCCCGACGACACCTCGTCGGTGATCGCGACCATCTGAAGCGCCGTGCCGTAATCGAAGGCATGCGCCAGCGCCTGGCGGCAATTCACGTCGTCGAGCGGCGCGCGCGCCGTGTTGAGCTTGATGTAGAACGCGCCGGTGCCCCTTTCGGTCAGAAGCTGCGCGCCATCCTCGGCCAGCGCCCGGATCACTTCCGGCGGGAGCCACTGGCTTGCGATGTCATGTTCGCCCTGCGCCAGGAGCGTGCGCACGGTGGCCGCCTCCAGGCTGTAGCGCAGCCGGACCTGATCGGGGGCGGACGCGTCGATGGGCAGGAAGTAGCTGTCGCTCACCGCCATGACGGTTTCGGCCTGCGGGTTGTGCGATGTGACCGCATAGGCGCCGCTTCCGGCCGCGTTGGCCGACAGGAATTCCTCGCCCCACGGATCGTCCTCGGTCGCGTTCGCCTCGACCAGCGCCTGGTCAACGATGGGCAGGCGGACCAGCGAGGCGATGAAGGGGGCATAGGGCTCGTCCAGCGTGAAGCGGACAACATGCTCGTCCACCGCCTCGGCCGACACGCCGCCGAAGAGATGCGACAGGCCCTGTCCGAGCGCCTGCATGCGCTCGAGCGAGTAGACCACGTCGGCGGCGCGCAAGGCGTTGCCGGACTGGAAGGACACGTCGTCGCGCAGGGTGAACGTGTAATCCGCGCCATCCACGTCCCAGCTCAGGGCCAGATGCGGGTCGCTGCCCGGCCCCCCTTGGGTCGGCAGCACCAGGGTGTCGTAGGCGTTGAACATCAGGATCGAGTCCGCATAGTCCGACGCCTTGGCCGGGTCGAGCTCGCCCACGGCGACTTCGTCCAAGCGCAGGACGCTCTGCGCGAAAGCCGGCGAGGTGAGCGCCGTTGCTGCGCTCAGAGCCGCCGCGAGAAGGTGTGACTTGTTCATTTCGTTTGATCTCCTGTCGGAAGTTGGATTGCGTCCTCGTTGACCGAGGTACTGTTGTGAATGGGTGAGGGGGCATCCCCGAAGATGTCCATCGTCCCGGCCCAGAGGATCGAGACGGGCTCGTGGCCATGGTTCCAGGTCGAATGCACCCGGGTGCTGTCGAAATGGATCGAGTCGCCGGCGCGCAGCACCTCGACCTTGCCCTCGATCTCGACGGTGACCTCCCCCGCGAGCACGAAGAACATCTCTTCGCCCCGGTGACTGATCGGCTCGCCGCGATGACCCGTTGGTTCGTGCACGATGACGGAATAGAGCTGCGAACCGGGAAAGCTGGACGACAGCCGCTCGTAATTCGGCCCGGTCGCATCGACCGAATAGGTGACGCGGTCGGTGCCGCGCGTCGTGCCGTGGCCCGATGGCTGGCTCAGGAAATCCGAGATCGGCGTCCGGAGCACTTCGGCGATGCCGACGAGGGAGGACAGCGAAGGCGCGGTCAGGCCGCGCTCGACCTGGCTGATGAAGCCGACGGACAATCCGGCGGCATCCGCCACCGCTTGCATCGACAGGCCAAGGCCCTTGCGCCTCTTGCGCAGCGCGGCGCCGAGTTTGGGGTCGGCGGGGGATGCCTTGGGTTTCGCCATGACTAAAACTTTGGGCGCGCCGCGGCCGTTGCGTCAACAAATTTTAGTATTGGTACAAATTTCGCCGTGGTTTCCGGGGCTTGCGGGACAGGGTCAGCACGCTTGACCGAATTTTAGTCAAGCTAAAAACCCAGCCGGGGAAACCCAAGGCGCGAATCACCCGGATGTGTGAGAGGATCCTGGCCCGGCGTGGTCCAAGGCGACCGCTGGCCGCGCGACGATGCCAATTGCAGCCCTGCGCCCAGCCATGCGCCACGACCACGGCTCGAACTATATGGCGCACGACTTCCGGACCGAGGTCGAATGCTTCGGCATCGTCAGTTCACCGGCCTTCGTTCGACAGCCCG
>NZ_JBKOTX010000136.1:0-16289 GCF_047086965.1 Roseovarius halophilus (ex Wu et al. 2025)
TCGGGGCAACATACGGGTTTGACCGGCAAACCAAAGTCAATATGCTCTTTGCACGCGGCACTTGATTTTCGGGGAGAGAGCGATGGGTTGGATGAGGGACGACCACGTGATGCACCTGCTGGTGCACGCGGTGCTGCATCTCCTGGGATATGATCATATCCGTGACCAAGATGCCACCCTGATGGAGGCAACCGAAGTCTCGATACTTGGCAAACTCGGCATCGATGATCCATATTGCCCGGAGGGGCGCGCGCGGCGGCCTGATTCCGGAAAGTGACAATGGACGACAGTATCGACGGGTCCTCTAAGGCAGCGCATGGCGCGCAGCCCGAGGGGCAGGAAAGCGAAGACGAGCATGGCGGTTTTTTCCGCCGCATTTTCGGGGCCCTGAGCCCCGGTGACGAAGAAGCAGACGAAACCCTGCCAGACAGGGCCGCGCGGCCCGGCGAGGGGCCGGGGCTGGGCAATCTCCACCGCCTCACGGTCGAGGACGTGTCGGTGCCCAAGGCCGACATCATCGCCGTGTCGTCCGACATCACCAAAGACGAGCTGGTGCAGGTGTTCCGCGACAGCGGCCTGACGCGGCTGCCCGTCTACGAGGGCACGCTGGACAACCCGGTGGGGCTGGCGCACCTGAAGGATTTCGCGCTACAACACGGGTTCAACGGCACGGGGGAGCGGTTTTCGCTGAAATCGCTGCTGCGCCCATTGCTGTTCGTCCCACCATCGATGACGATCGGTGTCCTGCTGCAGAAAATGCAGAGCGAACGCCGGCACATGGCGCTTGTGATCGACGAGTATGGCGGCGTGGACGGGCTGGTCACGATCGAGGACCTTGTCGAGCAGGTCGTCGGCGAGATCGAGGACGAGCACGACATCGACGAGGGCCGCGACTGGACGCTGGAGGCACCCGGCTGCTACGTGGCGCTGGCCAAGACCCCGCTGGAGGACTTCGAGGCCGAGACGGGCCTGTCGCTGACCGAGGACGAAAGCGTCGACGAGGAAGAGATCGACACGCTGGGCGGGCTGGTCTTCATGCTGCTCGGGCGGGTGCCGGTGCGCGGCGAGGTGCTGGAACATCCCAACGGGGCCGAGATCGAGGTAATAGACGCCGACCCGCGCCGGATCAAGCGGTTGCGCGTCAGGCTGCCGGAAGCCGTGGCGGGATAAGGCGTGGCTTGGGCGGCCCGGTTTGCCCGGCATACGGACGGGATGCGGCCGCGAAACCGGCTGATGGTCTGTGCAGGGCTCGGGGCGGCGGCGGCGCTTGGTCAGGCGCCCGTCAACGCGTGGCCCGTGACGCTGGTGGCGCTGGCGCTGCTGTACGGGCTGTTCGCGCGCAGTGCCGGCTGGCGGGCGTCGGCGCTGCAGGGCTGGGCGGCCGGCACGGGCTATTTCATGCTCGCGCTGAGCTGGATCGTCGAACCCTTTCTGGTGGATATCGCGCGGCACGGCTGGATGGCGCCCGTCGCGCTGCTTTTCATGGCGGGTGGCCTTGCCCTGTTCTGGGCGCTCGGCTGGGCGCTGGCGCGCCTTGCCGGGGGCGGGGCGATGGCATGGATCGGCGCGCTGGTGCTGGCCGAGGCGCTGCGCGGCACGGCCCTGACCGGGTTCCCGTGGGCCCAGATCGGGCATGTCTGGATCGCCACGCCCATTCTGCACTGGGCGGCCTATGGCGGGGCATTGGCGCTGACGGCTCTGACGGCCCTGACGGCGGTTGCGCTCTGGTGGGGGCTCGCGGGGCGGCGATGGATGGCGGTGCCGGTGCTGGTTGTCGTGGCGGTCCTGTTCGCGGGCGGCGGGGTGGTGCACCCGTCACCCCCGGTCCCCGATGGCGCCCCGACGGTGCGGCTGGTGCAACCCAACGCGCCGCAGCACCAGAAATGGGACCCGGCCCTGATGCCGGTCTTCTACCAGCGGCAACTGGCCTTCACCCGCGCCGGGCAGCGGCCCGACCTGATCGTCTGGCCCGAAACCGCCGTGCCGGTGATGCTTGGCCGGGCCGCGCCGGTCTTCGCGGAAATTTCCGACGCGGCGGGGGCGGTGCCGGTGGTGGTCGGGCTGCGGCGCCGCAGCGGGCAGCGCCTGCACAATTCGATGGTCGCGCTGGACCCGGCGGGGAAGGTGGGCGCGCTTTATGACAAGCACCACCTTGTGCCCTTCGGTGAATACGTGCCGTTCGGTGACGCGCTGAGCCGTTTCGGCATCACCGGGCTGGCGGCGCGGCAGGGGCATGGCTACTCCCCCGGACCGGGCGCGCAGGTTATCGGGCTGGGCCCCGTCGGCCGGGCGCTGGCGCTGATCTGCTACGAGGGGGTGTTCCCGCGGGACGTGGCCGCCGCGCCGGAACGGCCCGATTTCATGCTGCTGATCACCAACGACGCGTGGTTCGGGCAGGTGTCGGGGCCGTACCAGCATCTGGCACAGGCGCGGTTGCGCAGCGCCGAGCAGGGCCTGCCGATGGTGCGCGTGGCCAATACCGGCGTGTCGGCCATGATCGACGCCACGGGCCGGGTGACGGCGCGTATCCCGCTGGGCAGGGCGGACTGGCGCGACGCGCCCCTGCCGGCCGCGTTGCCGCCGACGCCGTATGCCGTGACGGGCGACTGGCCGATGCTGGTGCTGGCGGCCGCGCTGCTGGCCGTGGCGGGGCGCCGTCGCCGTGCAAATAGCGATTGACGCCGTCCCGCGCAGGGCCTAACGCATCATGATCCGTCACAACGGCTTCCTGGCGTGGCGGCAACACCCTAATGGAGCACTATAAATGTCCCGGAAAAATTATATCTTCACCTCCGAGTCGGTCTCGGAGGGTCACCCCGACAAGGTATGTGACCGCGTCTCGGACGCTGTCCTAGATGCGTTCCTGTCGGAAGAGGCAAACGCCCGCGTCGCCTGCGAGACCTTCGCCACCAGCGGCATGGTGGTGATCGGCGGCGAGGTCGGGCTGTCGGATCAGGAAAGGCTCAGGGATTACATGGGCCGCATCCAGCAGATCGCCCGGGACTGCATCCGCGATATCGGGTACGAGCAGGAAAAGTTCCACTGGAACACCTGCCATGTCCTCAATTTCCTGCATGAGCAATCCGCCCATATCGCGCAGGGCGTCGATCGTGACGGGGCGGGCGATCAGGGCATCATGTTCGGCTATGCCACCAACGAGACCGACGCGCTCATGCCCGCGCCGATCCAGTTCTCGCACGCCATCCTGCGGCGGCTGGCCGAGGTGCGCAAATCGGGGGCGGAACCCGCGCTGCGGCCCGACGCCAAGAGCCAGGTCACGCTGCGCTACGAGGACGGCAAGCCGGTCGAGGCCATGCAGATCGTCCTGTCCACGCAGCACGACAGCGAGCACCAGACGAGCGATGACATCCGCGCCATCGTGGAGCCCTATATCCGCGAGGTGATGCCGGCGGAATGGATCACGGACGCGACCGAATGGCACGTCAATCCCACGGGCACCTTCGTGATCGGCGGGCCGGACGGCGATGCCGGGCTGACGGGGCGCAAGATCATCGTCGACACCTATGGCGGGTCCGCGCCGCACGGGGGCGGCGCGTTCTCGGGCAAGGACCCGACCAAGGTGGACCGCTCGGCCGCCTATGCCGCGCGATACCTCGCCAAGAACGTGGTCGCCGCGGGCATGGCCGAACGCTGCACGCTGCAGCTTTCCTACGCCATCGGCGTGGCGCGTCCGCTGTCGATCTACGTGGACACGCACGGCACGGGCGAGATCCCCCCCGAGCAGATCGAGAGGGCCGTGGCGCAGGTGATGGACCTGACCCCGCGCGGCATTCGCGACCATCTGGAGCTGAACAAGCCGATCTACCAGCGCACCGCGGCCTATGGCCATTTCGGGCGGGAACCCGAGGCCGATGGCGGCTTCAGCTGGGAACGAACCGACCTGGCGGAGGCGCTGAAAAAAGCCGTGTGACGGCGCGCGCAACGAATTGGGCGGCGTGGTGGTGCGTGCCCGGTTGCGACCGCCGTGCCGCCCCGCTACACCCGTGCCCGATGAGCGAGACGAAACATCCCACAGGCGCCCCGTGGCGCAACTTCTACGGCCGGTTGAAGGGCAAGGCGCTGCGCCCGTCGCAGCAGGCCTACCTGGAAGAGGACTTGGGGCGGCTGTCGCCGGGGCCGGTGGGATGGGACGTGAACCCCGGCCGGCAGCCCATTGATCTGAAATCCCTTTTCGGGGGCCGGGACGTGTGGCTGGAAGTGGGCTTCGGCGGGGGGGAGCACATGGTGCATCAGGCCGCCCGCAACCCGGACACGGGCATCATCGGCTGCGAGCCCTACATCAACGGTGTGGCCATGCTGCTGGGCAAGATCCGGGAGGCGGATACCGGGAATGTCGCGGTTCATCCGGGCGACGTGCGCGACCTGTTCGACGTGCTGCCCGATGCTTCGATCGCCCGGGTGTTCCTGCTCTATCCAGATCCGTGGCCCAAGAAACGCCACCACAGGCGCCGCTTCGTCACGGCCGAGCATCTAGACCCGCTGGCCCGGGTGATGCGCCGGGGCGCGATTTTCCGGGTGGCCACGGATATTCCCGATTATGTTCGCCAGACGCTTGAAACCGTGCCGAAACATGGCTTCGAGTGGCTGTGCGAGGGACCGTCGGACTGGCGTGAGCCGTGGGACGACTGGCTGCCGACCCGGTACGAGCGGAAAGCCGTCCGCGAGGGACGCACGCCGCATTACCTGACGTTCCGGCGAAGCTGACGCGGCAGCGCGGTCAGGCCGACAGCTTGAGCGACAGGCGGTGCAACATGTCCACGCATTGCTGCAACTGGTCCAGAGAGACGAATTCGTCGGGCTTGTGCGCCTGTTCGATCGAGCCCGGGCCGCAGACCACGGCCGACATGCCGTATTCCTGGAAAATCCCCGCCTCGGTTCCGAACGGCACCACGTCCGCCGTGTTGGCGCCCGTCAGTTCCATCATGATCTTGCGCGCCTCGCTGTCGTCGACGGGTTCAAGGCCGCCGACCTCGCCGATGGTCTCGGTGGTGATGTCGGCGTCGGGGCAGACGGCGCGCATCGAGGGCAGCAGTTCATCTTCGCAGTAGCGGCGCAGTTCGTCCTTGACGAATTGCGCGTCGGCGGCCTGAACGGGCCGCATTTCCCATTCGAGCGCGGCGATCGAGGCGATCACGTTATGCGCGACGCCGCCCTTGATGCTGCCGGTGTTTATCGTGGTCCACGGCGGGTCGAAACGGCTGCCGGCCGGTGCGCGCGCGCGCAGCATGTCCTTGAGTTCCAGCAGCCTGCCGACGTAGCGCGCGGCGTATTCCACGGCGTTCACCCCCCGGTCGGGGCTTGAGCCGTGGCCGGCCAGCCCGGAAAAATGGGTGGTGTACTCACAACAGCCCTTGTGCCCTTCGATAATGCGCATCGACGTGGGTTCGCCGATGATCGCCACGCCGGGGCGGATGCCTTTCTGCTTGAGGCTGTCGACCAGTGCCCGCGCGCCGAAACACCCGACTTCCTCGTCATAGGTGAAGGCGAAGTGAAGCGGGCGGTCGCGGACCTTGTCGGCAAAGAGCGGCGCCATGGCAACGGCGGTGGCGATGAACCCTTTCATGTCGCAGGCGCCCCGGCCATAGAGACGGCCGCCTTCCTCGATCATTTCGAACGGGTTGGACGCCCAGTCCTGCTCGTCCACGGGGACAACGTCGGAATGGCCGGACAGGACGATGCCGCCATCCGTTTCCGGGCCGATCGTGGCGAAAAGGTTGGCCTTGTGACCGTGCTCGTCGTGAAAGACATCGACACGGGCGCCCGCGCTTTCCAGACGGTGGGCGAGGTAGGCGATCATGTCGAGATTACTGAGTTCCGAAATCGTCGGAAAGGCGATCAGATCGCCAAGAAGGGCAACGGTATCGGAAAGCTGAGTCGTCACGAGGCAACCTCTCTGCGCAATGTACGGAAAGCAGCGCGACTGTGTTGCCACAGCCGTTCAGGGTCAAGCGGATTTTGCCTTGGGGGCCGTGTTGCGACCCGGGTCAGGAGCCGCGGCACGCCGCGGGTCGCCTAGACATCGATGGAGATGGTCACCGGGCCATCATTGCACAGCTCGACCTGCATGCTGGCGCCGAAGTGGCCCGTTTCAACCGGGATGCCCTTGTCGGCGAGGGCGTCGCAGAACACGTCGTAGAGTTGCCGGCCATCCTCCGGCGGCGCCGCCGCCGAAAAGCCGGGGCGGTTGCCGCGCGACGTGTCGGCCCCCAGCGTGAACTGGCTGACGACCAGCGCCGCGCCGCCCGTTTGCCCCAGCGACAGGTTCATCCTGCCGCTATCGTCGCTGAAAATGCGCAAAGCTGCCACCTTGGCCGCGGCCCGTGCCGCCGCCGCGTCGTCGTCGCCCCGCATGGCGCAGACCAGAACCATGAGCCCGGGACCGATCCGCCCGACAACCGCGCCGTCCACCGACACCGACGCCGTCGTGACCCGTTGCAGAACAGCGCGCATGACCAACCTTTCCAGATTACCCGGCATTGGTGCGCCGGTACATGATCGGTGTCAATGCGACTCGGTCCGGGGCGGGACATGATCGCGGTGTTTTCCATGACGGAGGATTCGGAAATGGTTGAAAAATCTCATCTTGGCGGGCTTTGGCCGTCGTTCTACGAACCGCTGCGGCAGTTCGGCTCACGCGTGGCGGAGTTCCTGTCGCCGGCCTCCGACGCGTCGTCGGACGAGAACGGCTATCACATCACGCTGGAACTGCCGGGCGTCGAGGAAAAGGACATCGACATCGCGGTGCATGACGGGGTCGTGACCGTGAAGGGCGAAAAGAGCGACGAACGCGAGGAGAAGGGTGACACGTGGTATTTCTCCGAGCGGCAATACGGCAGCTTCAGCCGCACCTTCCGCCTGCCGGCCGATGCAGATGGCGACCGGCTGGAGGCGCATTTGAAAGATGGCGTGCTGTCGCTGGTTGTGCCCAAGGCCCAGCCTGCCGCGTCCGAGGCGCGCAAGATCCGCATCAACAAGGGCTGAACGCCCGCGCCCCGCTGCGCGCGGGGCGCTGTTGCGCGCGTCAGAGGGCGCCGTTTTCGAGCGCGAGAAGGTAGCCCAAAGCGCCCGCCACCGCCGCGCTGGCAAGTATGGCCAGCGCGACTTTCCATGCCGACCAAGGCCGTTCGCCCTGTACCCGGCCCGTGCGGCCGTTGACCACGAAGCGGTAGGTTTCGCCGCGATACTTGTAGGCGGCCAGCCAGACCGGTAGCAGGACGTGCTTGAAGGTCACGTCCGACACCTGTGTGTCGATGGCATGGATGCGTTGCCGGTCGCCGCCGATGTCGAAGCGCACGTCCCGCCCGATGCGGCGGTCCATGCGCGCGCGGGCCTGCTTGAAGCCATCCTCGATTTCCACCGTGTAGCCCTCGGCCCGGAACCCGGCGAGGAATTCGGGGCGGTAGGGCTCCAGCGCGGCGAGCTCCCACGGCTCCAGCGCGTCGGTGAACCGTTTGGGAAGCGCGTGCGAGGCCAGCACGAGCACGTCGTCGAAGGCCCGCGCGACGCGGCCCGAAACGGGGCGCCAGCGCACCTTGGCCACGCGGACCTGCTTGCGGTCGCCGTCGCGCGTGACGGTGCGCGTCTCGTGATAGACGGTGCCGCGCTCACCCCGGTAGGTGGACTCCGTTCGGGCGTCGAAGGTCCAGTACGGCACGTAGATGCCCTGCATCGGGCGGCCCTTGCGGGTATAGGCCTGCAGACCGTCGGGCGCGAACCAAAGCCGGCCCAGCCAGCCCGTCATCGCCGCGTGCGCTGCGCGCTCGTCCAGGGCAAAGGGCAGCAGGCCCCGTGGCTTGATATGGCGGTGCGTGCCGGTACCGGTCACGACTGGCGTGGCGCAGAACGGGCATTCGGTTGCGTGGGTCGCCCCGTCCAGCTCGACCTGCGCGCCGCAGTTCGGGCATTGCAGCACGCGTGTTTCCTCGATCTCGGTGGCGTCCAGCGCGCCGGCGAGGGCGGTTTCGAAATCCAGTTCGCGGATGCGACCCGCCCATGGGCCTGCCTGCGTGATCGTGTCGACATGGCCGCAATGGGCGCAGACAAGCTGTCCCCTTTCGGGGTCGAAGCGGTAATCGGCGCCGCATTGATCGCAGGGAAAGCGGTGTTCCCGCGGGGGCGGGGGGCTGGCGTTTCCGGTCATGGGCCGGGCCGCTCAGGCCCCGGGCGGGGGCGGCGGCAGCACGGTGAAAAGCTGCGCGAGTTCGGCCACGTCCTCGGCACGCATCCAGCCGTCCTGCCCGGGGGTCCAGACGTGGCTGTCGCGGGTCAGTGTGCCCTCGGTGGCCATGCGCCCCATCGCGGCCTTGGAATAGGGGCCGTGGGTCTTGCCGTCCTCGGCGATGTGCCAGACATGCTCGACCGGCGGCGGGGGCGGAGGCGTCGCGGCCTGCCCCGTGCTGCCCGAGCCCGCACCCCACGGCCCGGCGCCCGTCATCTGCTGGGCCATAGCCATGCCCATCCCCATGCCGAGCCCCGCGCCGATGCCGCCGCCGCCCGAGGGCGTGGCGGCCGCAGTCGTCATGGCCTCGGCGGTCGCGTACTCGGTGTAGTTTTCAAGGTCTCCGGCGAGGCCCATCGAGGTGCGCTTGTCGAGCGCCTTCTCGACGGCCGGCGGCAGCGAGATGTTCTCGATGTAGAATTCCGGGATCGTCAGGCCGTATTCGGCCACCACCCTGGAGATTTCCGCGGCCACCAGCTTGCCCAGATCGCGGGTGTTGGCGGCCATGTCGAGCACCGGAATGCCACTGCCCGCGATGATGCGCGAGAACGCCTGCACGATGATGTTGCGGATCTGGTAGCCGATCTCGTCCATCGTGAATTCGCCGTCGGTGCCGACGATCTCGGACAGGAATTTCGCCGGGTCGGCCACCCGCACGCTGTAGGTGCCGAAGGCGCGGATGCGGGTGGGGCCGAACTCGGGGTCGCGCAGCATGATGGGGTTCTTGGTGCCCCACTTGAGATCGTTGAACCGTGTCGTGTTGACGAAATAGATTTCCGACTTGAACGGTGAGCGAAAGCCGTGATCCCAGTGGTTGAGCGTGGTCAGCACCGGCATGTTGTTGGTTTCCAGCATGT
This sequence comes from Roseovarius halophilus (ex Wu et al. 2025), assembly GCF_047086965.1. Lineage (NCBI taxonomy): Bacteria > Pseudomonadati > Pseudomonadota > Alphaproteobacteria > Rhodobacterales > Roseobacteraceae > Roseovarius > Roseovarius halophilus (ex Wu et al. 2025). The sequence continues at coordinate 9,097 of NZ_JBKOTX010000136.1, forward strand.
AAAGCCCGGGCGTGAACACGTCGGCCAGTTGGCCCTCGTGCACGAAGACGGCCGCCTGACCCTCGCGGACCGTCAGCTTGGCGCCGTACTTGATCTCGTGGCCCTCGCGCGCGAAGCGCCAGACCATCGTGTCGCGGGTGTCGTCCACCCAGTGGATGACATCTATGAATTCACCGGTGAGGAAATCGAAAATACCCATCTTGTCGGGTCTCCCTTGTGATCAGATCGGCCCGCTGCGCCCGGCGAGGATGCGCGCGGCGATCGGGCGGGCCTGCTCGGGGGTCATGCCGGGTTTGAGCGCCGGATCGTAAAGAAGGCGCAGAAGTTCCTCGTCATGGCTGGTGAGCAGGGCGAATTCGTCGTCGTCGTTGAAGATCGAGGGGCGCGCGCGCGGGCTGTCATTGGCCAGCCCCAGCCCCTGCGCCAGTTCCTCGTGCACGCAGGAGCGGCGCATGAGCTCGGGATGCTCGGCCCGGATGAAGGCGACCGCCCGGGTGTACCGGTAGCTGGCCTCGCCGGCCGAGAAGGCCACCACGAAACAATGGATCGACCGGGGCAGGCCGCGGAACAGGTCAAGCGAGTCCGGACCGATGCCGGGGACCAGCCGCCGCACCGTCCGCACCATTTGCGCGCGGTCGTCCGCGCTCATGATCAGCACGTGGAAATTGGCGCGGGCGCGTTGCACGCTGATCGGGTGGCGGGTCACGCGCGCGAGCCGCGCGGCGTAGCGCGATATCATCGCGCGGTCCGCGGCGCGCTGGTCTTCGGGGACGGTGTCACCGAACTCGATGCCTATGCGCACCGGCTGCGTCCACTTGCGCAGCCCGCCCGCGCGGCCGCTGGCCCGGCGGAAGCCTGCGCCCTGCATGTATTCGTCATAGAAGGCGAGCGTTTCGAAATTGTTCAGGATGTCCCTGTCGGAATAGGGGGTGTCGACGCCGCCGCCATCGGTGCGCAGCAAGCCCCGTACCAAAAGATCGGCCTGCAACTGCTTGTAATACTCGGCAAGTGCCTGGCTTCGGGGGGACGGCGTTGCGTCGTCCGTCGGGGTCAGCGCGGCGGGCCGCGCGCGCGGCGCGGTGTCGGCGGTGCCCTGCAGGCTGTTGCAGCCCGCCACGGCCAGAAGGCCAAGCGCACCCCCGAGGGCCGATATGACAGCGCGTGCGCGCATGGGCCGCCTCAGCCTGCCGGGACGGCGGTAGCGGCGGTGTCGCCCGTCCCGTCCCCGCGCGCCTTGGCGGCGGCAAGCGTGTCGCGCAGGTCGGATTCCATCTTGGTCAGTTCCTCCTCCGCCTCGGCGCGGCGGGCCTTGCCCTCGTCGGCGATGGCGAGGCTTTCCTCGATCGTGCCGATGAGATCGGCATTGGCCTGCTTGACGGCCTCGATATCGAATATGCCGCGCTCCATCTCCTCGCGGATGGCCTTGTTGCTTTCGCGCAGGTTGGCGGCGTTGGAGGTCAGCAGCTCGTTGGTCAGATCGTTGGCATCGCGCACCGCCGCGGCCGCCTCGGAGGAACGCTGGATCGTGACCGCCTGCGCCAGCTGGGTTTCCCACAGGGGCACGGTGTTCACCAGCGTCGAGTTGATCTTGGTCACGAGGCTCTTGTCGTTTTCCTGCACCAGCCGGATGGAGGGCAGCGACTGCATCGTGACCTGCCGCGTCAGCTTGAGGTCGTGCACCCGGCGTTCCAGGTCGTCGCGGGCCGCCCGCAGGTCGCGCAGCTCCTGTGCCTTCATCACCTGCGCATCCTCCGGCGCGGCGTCCGCCTCGGCCGCCTTGGCGGGGATGTCCGTCTCGTCCAGGTCGCGCAGCTTCTCTTCGCCCGCGGCGATGTAAAGCGCCAGTTCGTCGTAGAACTGGAGCGTCTTTCCATAGAGCATGTCGAGCGACTTGATGTCCTTGAGCAGCGTGTGCTCATGCTTGAGCAGATCGTCGGTGATCCGGTCGATCTGGCCCTGTACCTCCTCGTAGCGGGCGGTGAACTTGGCGAAGGGGGCGGCCTTGCCGATGAGCTTTTCCCACCAGCTGCGGTCGCGGCGGACATCGAGTTCGCTGACCGAGAAGCCGCGGATCGTCGTGACGATGCCGCGCAGGCTGTCACCGGCCGGGCCCACGTCCTTGTTGCGCACGCCCGACAGCATGGATTGCGAGATTTCCTGAAGTTCCGCCTGCGCGGCCGAACCGAACGAGACGATGGAGTTTGTGTCCGACAGGTCGATCTCGGCCATGCGGGCGCTGATCTCGGAGCGCGCGGTGGCGTCGGCCTCGGTCATGTGCACGATGGCGTCGGGGCCGGCCGGTTCGGGCAGGGCGGTGCGGCTGACCTCGTCCACCTCCGCGATGGCCTTCTCGGCCCTGCTGCGTACGTTGTCTGACATGACTGGTCCTCTCACTTCATGCGGATTTGTCCAGCTGGACACCTTCGCGCTGCAGCCGGTCGCGCAGCACGCCTATCTCCACTTCCAAATCGGTTGTGCTGTCTTCCATCATCGCGCGGGTCTTGGCGACGAAATTCTTTTCCAGATCGTCGAGAAGCATCAGGTAATCCGACCGTGCCGCGGCATCGCCGGAGCGCGCGTAGACGTCCGCGAATTTCTCGGTCGCGTCGCGCGCGCCCATCAGGTAGACGCCCAGATACCGGCGTGCCGCTGTCAGGTCGCGCGGGTCGTCCTCGACGGTGCGCAGCATGTCGCGCACGCTTGCCTGGAACCGCTCGACCCGCGCCTCGGCCTGCCGGTCGCCCGCCCGGCGTATCGCCTTGGTCATGCCGCCCAGGTAGCTTTCGGCCTGATCCACCACGCGCGCCACCCGGTTGGTCTGGAACTGGTCCACGCCGTCGATCCCCTTGTCCCGCATCGGGTCCAGCCCGAAGGACAGCCCGTGCAGCAGCGCGCCCGCGACCGCGTAGACCGCCGGGGCAACCGACCCGCCCTCGGCGGCGAAGCCGGCCAGCGCCAGCCCGAGCCCGGTCAGCAGCGAGCCGGTCGTCTTGCGGGGGAAGGTGGGGCGCCGGGCGATCTTGCGCGCCTCGAAGGCTTCCTGCGCCAGAATCCCCTCGCGCGTGAGCCAAGCGGCCAGCAGCATCAGCCCGAGCGCGCCGAGGTTGAGCGCCATGCCCGTTGCGCCGGCCCCGGCGAAAAAGGCCTGCCAGACAAGCGGCAGCGGCGCGAGAAAGAGGAAATTCACGCGCCCGCCCGCCCGCGTGCGCCGGGCCCCAAGGTAGCTGCCGCGATCGGCGGGCACGGTCCGGGTGTCGCCGCCGGGGCTGTGCCGGCCACCGTACCGACGCGCCATCACGCGCCCCCCGCGAGGGAGACGTAAAGGATGAGCATGACAAGCAGGAGGAATGCCAGCTTCTGCAACCCGGTATCCGACATGGCGCCTCGTCCCTGAACTTCTGGAAACTTAGGCGATGCGGACCGGGCATTCCAGAGGGAGTTTTGCGCTTTGCGACGACGGGTTCGCGGGCGCGCGCGCCCGGGTGAGCTCAGCCGGGCCGCGTCATGGCGCTTCGGACGGCGTATTCCAGTTGCAGTTCGGTGTCCTGCAGGTAGCGCAGGAAGGTGCTTCGCGTGCCGGGCGCGGAGGACGCGGCGCCGCCCGTCACGTGGACCTCGATGCGGTGCGCGGCGGTTTCGAGCGTGTCGGTCAGGTAAGGCTGCAGGTCGTGGTGGCGGGCCGGCGCCTCCATCAGGGCCTCGATCATCAGCGTTGCCGTGTTGCGAAGGCGCTGCGCGCGCAATGCGATCTCGTCATCGCGTGCGTGGCGCGCCTGTTCGCCGATCCGGTCCAGATGGGCGCGGGCCGTCGCGGCAAGCTGGCGGGCCAGCGCCTTTTCGTCGGCGGGCGGGACGAAGGGGTGCGCGGCGGGTTGTCCGGGCCGGAAGGCGAACCATGCCGCGCCGGCTGCCAGCACGGCCATCGCGCAGGCGATGGCCACCGCGCCCGAGACGGACCACAGCAGAGCCCCGCCCGCGGCGCCGGCCAGCGCGGTTGCGGCCCATGCCTGCCGTCGGGTTGCCGCCGTTCCGTTCGCCGCGTTGTCGCTCACATCCGCCTCCATCGGTTTGACTGGTCCGGCCGTGCCTTGCGGCGATCGGGCCAATCGCAGCATCCGGGCAGCCCTGCGCCTGTACCCGGCAGATATCGCGCCGCAATTGGGCAGGACCATGGCCATCGGCGGGCGACGTTATGAAACCGCGCGTGCCCGGCGGTTTCGTGCCGAGCGGATCGACGCCGAAACCCGCCGGTATCACCGGAATGGGGGCCGCGCGGTTGCGGGGCTACAGCCGCGACGCCGTGCGCCGCTCGGCATCCAGCTTGCGGCGATAGCCCGACTGGATCACCTCGACCGCGACCAGCACGACCACCGAGAAGTAGAAGGTCGTTTTCGACATCGGCACCACCTCGTAGCCGAAGAATTTCAGCGCCAGCGCGGGGTCGTGCATGGCGTGCGCCGCCGCCGGCCCGGCCTCTCCCAGCAGGACGACGCCGACGATCAGCAGGATGAAAAGGCCCAGCACCTCGTACATGCGGTTCTTTTCAAGGAAGCGCGTCACCCCGTCGGCCAGCGCCAGCATCGCCAGCCCCGACAGGATGATCGCCGTGGCCAGCAGGATGAACACGTCCGTTATCGCCAGCGCCGACAGGACGGAGTCGAACGAAAAGATGAGGTTCATTGTCACGATCAGCATGATGACCTGCGTGGCCGACTTGCCGGGTTTGCCGCTCACGTCGGTATCGAGGTGCTCGATACTGAGCATGTGACCGATCTCCTTGACGGCGGTGTAGATGATGAAAATGCCCCCGAGGATGAAGACGCAGGTCGCGAAATTGACCCCGCCCTCGATCACGCCCGTCCAGTTCATGACGAAGAAGGGGGCGGCCATCGCGTCGATCAGCTGGACCATGGCAAAAAGAAGGATCACGCGCAGGGCCACCGCGATGATGATACCCCAGTAGCGCACCGCCTTCTGGTGCGCGACGGGTGCGCGTTGCGATTCTATCGAGATGTAGAGAAGGTTGTCGAACCCCAGCACCGCCTGCAGGAAGCACAGCATCAGAAGGTTACCAAGGTTTTCGAGGGTCAGCAGTTCGGCCATTGTCGCGGCTCCTGTCAATCACGGCATCACGGGGGTCGGGTTTACCGCAGCCCGGTGACGAAAACAAAATGAAACGGGAGGTTTGTGGTGGCGTGTGCAACGGTGATATCAGACCGGGCATGACCGAGCGCAGCTTTGTTCCAAGGGGGGCGGCAAGTTTCCGGGTGGCCTATGATGGCCCGCCCCGGGATTACTATTTCCTGCTGCTGCCCAAGCTCACGCTGCTGGCGTTCACCTCGGCGCTGGAGCCTTTGAGGATCGCCAACCAGGTCACGAACAAGGAACTGTACCGGTGGTTCGTGATGACGGAGGATGACGGCCCGGTCAACTGTTCGTGCGGCGTGAACATCACCCCCGACACGCCGTTGCGGGACGTCCCGCGCGAGGCGGCGGGGTTCGTCTGCGCGGGGGTCGAGCCGGTGGAAACCGCCAGCCGCCGCGCCGCCACTTGGGTCAGCCGGCAACGCGCCTTCGGTTGCAAGGTCGGCGGCATCTGCACCGGGGCGTTCGCGCTGGCCCATGCCGGGCTGCTGGGGGGGCGGCGCTTTACCCTGCACTGGGAAAACCAGCCGTCATTCATCGAGACCTTTCCCGACCTGACGCCGACGGGCGGGCTATATGAAAACGATGGCGGCCTGCTGACCTGCGGGGGCGGCAGCGCGGCCACGGACATGATGCTGGACATCATCGAGCGCGATCACGGTCGCGACCTTGCGGCGGTCGTGGCGGACATGTGCATCCACGTGCGCAGCAGCCGCAGCGGCGCGCCGCAGAAAAGCGCCTATTCCTATGCGCTGGGCAGCCGGAATCCGCACCTGATCGCGGCCATGCAGGCGATGAACGACAACCTGGAAATGCCGCTGGACATCTCGGAGGTCGCGACGGTGGCCGGGATCTCGCGGCGTCAGCTGGAACGGCTTTTCAGCCGCTACGTCGGCGTGACGCCGGCGCAGTTCTATATCGAGCTGCGGGTGGCGCGGGCCCATGCGCTGCTCAATGAGACGACGATGAGCGTGGCCGAGATCGCGGTGGCGACGGGGTTTGCCAGCGCCTCGCAGCTGGCGCGGCGGTTCCGGCAGCGCTATGGCAAGCCGCCGGGCGCCTACAGGCGGCGCCGTGATGACGTTTCCAACGCGGCGCTGTCCGGGTGAGGCGGCGGGCAGTGCGCGTGCGCCGGGCCTCAGCCGCGGCGCCGGGTGCGTTTGGGGCGCGGCTTGCCGGGCTTGGCATCCGCGCCATCGTTCTTGAGGCCGAGCTGGTCACGCAGTACGCGCGGGCGGATCTCCTGCACCTCGCCTGGCTTGAGCTGGCCAAGCTGGAAAGGCCCGTATGAAATCCGGATCAAACGGTTCACGGTGAGGCCGAGCGCCGTCATGGCGCGGCGGATTTCGCGATTGCGTCCCTCGCGCAGGCCGAGCGTGACCCAGGCATTCGCGCCTTGCTGCCGGTCGAGGGTGACGGTCATCGGCTGGAAGGTGTCACCGTCCACCTCGATGCCCTTGCGCAGCGGCTCGAAGGTGTCATCCGACGGCCGCCCCTTGATCCTGACGCGGTACTTGCGCAGCCAGCCGGTACTGGGCAGTTCCATGCGCCGCTTGAGCGCGCCGTCATTGGTGAGCAGCAGCAGCCCTTCCGAGTTAAGGTCGAGCCGCCCCACGCTCATCACGCGGGGCAGGTCGGCGGGAAGCTCGTCAAAGATCGTGGGGCGGCCCTGTTCGTCTCGGGTGGTTGTCACGAGGCCGGCCGGTTTGTGATACAGCCACAGCCGGGGCGGATCGGGCTGGCCGAGGGCGCGGCCGTCCACGGTGACGCGGTCATCCGGTGTCACGTTGAGCGCGGCGCGCGCGACGCGCGTGCCGTTGACCGCGACGCGGCCCGCCTCGATCAGTCGTTCGGCCTCGCGCCGGCTGGCGATGCCGGCGCGGGCGATGACCTTGGCGATCCGCTCGCCCTTGGTGTCCGGGGTCCTGTTCATGGGGGCACCGCTTAGCCCAAACGCGGGGCTTGCGAAAGCGCGGATCGGCGGGCAATGACAGGTATGACTTTCCGAAGCCACATGGACGCGGCCCTCGCGCAAGCGCGCGCCGCCG
>NZ_JBKOTX010000137.1:0-16260 GCF_047086965.1 Roseovarius halophilus (ex Wu et al. 2025)
CCAGAACCCCTCGGGGTCCGAGACCGAGGCCGCATACATCTCGTCATACCGCGCCGCATCAACATGCGCCCGCGATACGGTCTCCGCGGAGGGGGGATAGGTCGGTTGCAACTGATCATCGGCTGGCATGGGGTCCTCCTCACTTTGCGCCAGGGCCGCGCCCCGGCAGGACGGGGCCGGCAGCGCCCTGTCGGAGTCATACACAAGTTTTGTAAATCGGGGGACTTTGCCCAATCTGATGCTAACATTTTCGGTAAAAATATTTTGCCGCAGACGCGCCAAATTAGTAAAAATATTTTCTTTTCCGGATTTCTCCTTGTTTTTCCGGGCGCTCTGGGAAGGCCCCTCCGGTGTCAGTGAAAGACGACCGTATACAGAGGCATACTGTTAGCGCCCAAAGTGGCGGCCACGCAGTTGCGACAATTTGTCATGGCAGCGATGTCGGCGGTGTCGCAGGCCGCATTATGGGTTTTCCGGCGGGATTCGCTCCCCCGCGCCGCACTGCCCTGTTGCCATTCACGGTGGTGCGCCGGGCGGTTTGGAGACCCCCGCGGCACGCCTCACCTCGCAGCCCAGCGGGCCACGTCGACGTCGATCACGACATGAGTCTCGGGGCCGAAGGTGACGCCACTCATGTCGATGATGGCGGGCACAACCTCCCAGCCGTTCTGAATCCCTTCGGGCCCCAGCCCGTATGCCAGCGCCTCCGAGACCCCGGGCGGGGTGGCACCGGCCGACGAAGAGCGGGGTGTCGCGATCCTCCCAGGCGCGGGTGCCGAAGGTCACGTCGCGGCCGATCAGGCCCACGGGCCCAGGCCGGGACCGCCAAGGCGACAAGCGCCACGGCGGCCAGTGCCGGCGTCACGCGGCCAGTCCCTTGCTCCCGAGGTCGAGGTATTTTTGTCGGCGGGCCGCGCGCAGCGCGTCGCCTGTCGCGCCGTCCATCTCGGAAAGCATGGCGCGCAGGGCCGCGCCGACGCTTTCCATGGTCTGCGCGGTGGCACGGTGGGCGCCGCCCAGGGGCTCGTGGATGATCCGGTCGCAGACACCCAGTTCACGCAGGTATTGCGCGGTCAGGCGCAGGGCCTCGGCGGCCTCGCGCATCTTTTCGGCATCCTTCCACAGGATGCTGGCGCAGCCTTCCGGCGAGATCACCGAATAAACCGCGTGTTCCAGCATGGCGACACGATTGGCGGTGGCCAGCGCCACGGCCCCGCCCGAGCCGCCTTCGCCGATGATGACGCTGACCAGTGGCACGCGCAGGTCGAGGCATTTCTCGGTCGAGCGCGCGATGGCCTCGGACTGGCCGCGTTCTTCGGCCCCCTTGCCGGGATAGGCGCCCGGCGTGTCCACCAGGGTGATGACGGGAATGCCGAAACGGTCGGCCAGATCCATCAGGCGGATCGCCTTGCGGTAGCCTTCGGGCCGGGCCATGCCGAAGTTGTGAGCGATGCGCGACTTGGTGTCATGGCCCTTTTCGTGGCCGATCACCATGACCGGCCGGTCGTCCAGCCGCGCCAGCCCGCCCAGCACCGCGTGATCGTCGGCAAAGTTCCGGTCGCCGGCGAGCGGGGTGTATTCGGTGAAGAGCGCGGCGATGTAATCGCGGCAATGTGGGCGTTCGGGGTGGCGCGCCACCTGGCATTTGCGCCAGGGCGTCAGGTCGGCGTAAAGGCTTTGCAGAAGGTCAGCGGCCTTCTTGTCGAGCGCCTTGGCTTCGGCTTCGATGTCCATTTCGGTGTTCGCGCGGGCCATGGCGCGCAATTCGGCCGCCTTGCCCTCGATCTCTGCGAGGGGCTTCTCGAAGTCGAGATAGTTGGTCATGGATCACCCTTTGCCGAACCTGCGCCCATATAGGGGTGCCGGGCGCGGGGATGCAACGGTGCCGTTGCGGACCGCGCGGTGCCGGGGGTCAGCCCGCGATCATCTCGGCCTGGCGCACGATGACCTCGGCCTGCTTGATGCTGGCGATATCCACAAGACGGCCCTTGTAGACCGTGGCGCCCTCGCCACGGGCCTTGGCCTCTTCCATGGCGGCGAGGATCTCGCGCGCCTCGGCAACGGCCTCGTCCGAGGGGGTAAAGACCTGGTTGGCCAGCGCGATCTGCTTGGGGTGGATGGCCCATTTGCCGACCATGCCCAGCGTGGCCGAGCGGCGCGCCTGGGCGATATAGCCCTCGTCATCGCTGAAATCGCCGAAGGGGCCGTCCACGGGGAGAACACCATGAGTGCGGCAGGCGGCGACGATGGCGGCCTGGGCCCAGTGCCAGGGATCGGACCAGTGTTTCTGACCTTCGTGCAGCATGTAGTAGTTTTCCTGAGTCCCGCCGATGCCGGTGGTCGCCATGCCCATGGAGGCCGCGAAATCCGCGGCCCCGAGCGACATCGCCTGCATCCGGGGGCTGGCCGCGGCGATGTCTTCGACATGGGCGATGCCGGCGGCGGATTCGATGATGACCTCGAAGCCGATGGGCTTGCTGCGGCCCTTGGCCGCTTCGACCGCGGTCACAAGCGCATCGACCCCGTAGATATCGGCGGCGTTGCCCACTTTGGGGATCATGATCTGATCGAGCCGCGCGCCTGCCTGTTCCAGAACATCCACAACGTCGCGATACCACCAGGGCGTATCAAGGCCGTTGATCCGCACCGATAGGGTCTTGGTGCCCCAGTCCACCTCGTTGATCGCCGCAATGACATTGGCGCGGGCCATGTCCTTGTCGCCGGGGCTGACCGAATCCTCGAGGTCAAGGTTGATCACGTCGGCGGCGCTGGCGGCCATCTTCTCGAACAGCTTGGGGTTGGATCCGGGGCCGAACAACTGACAGCGGTTCGGGCGGGCGACAGGCGCAGGTTGCAGACGGAAGGACATGGGGTGACTCCCTCGGGTAAGGAAATTACGTTACGACTGCTGCTTTGGGTATGTTCTTTCGCGCCCGGTCGCAACGGTGAATTTGCAGGTGCAGCACAGCCGGCAAGCCGGCGCATCCCCTCGATGGTTTGCAAAAATTTTGCACAAAATGCCACCATCGGGCTTTGATCTGTCCCGCTTGCGCCGCCGGTCGCCGGATTTTCGAACCCCCTTGGGTCCGTGCCATGCTTCGATAGTCTGACAGTTCAGGAGGCTCCCAGATGATTCCCACCCCCTATCTGCTTTTCCTCGGCGACGCCCCGGATCAGCTGGCCGCCAAGGTCGCCATTGGTATCAAGGACTGGCGCCCCGAGAATGGTGTCGGACAGTTGCGGCTGCGCGGCTGCAAGGCCGACCTGGCCCTGCCCGACATGACGTTGGAAGAGGCCCGGACCGCAGGCGCCCGGACCCTGGTGATCGGCGTGGCCAATCGCGGCGGCGTCATCAGCGCGGCCTGGAAAAAGGTGCTGATCGAGGCGCTCGACATGGGCTTCGACGTCGCCAGCGGCTTGCACAACCTGCTGCGCGACGATCCCGACCTAGTGGCGGCCGCCGGGCGCGCGGGTCAGGAATTGCACGACGTGCGGGTGCCCTCGGTCAGCTATCCCATCGCCACGGGCGAAAAGCGCAAGGGCAAGCGCTGCCTGGCCGTGGGCACGGATTGCTCGGTGGGCAAGATGTACACCGGGCTGGCCATGGATGCCGAGATGCGCAAGCGCGGGCTGAAATCCAGCTTTCGCGCCACCGGCCAGACCGGCATCCTGATCACCGGGCGCGGCGTGCCGCTGGACGCGGTGGTGGCCGATTTCATGGCCGGATCGGTGGAATATCTGACGCCGGAAAACGACCCCGATCACTGGGATCAGATCGAGGGGCAGGGCAGCCTGTTCCATGTCTCCTATTCCGGGGTGACCATGGCGCTGATTCATGGCGGGCAGCCCGATGCGTTGATCCTGGCCCATGAACCGACGCGCAAGCACATGCGCGGCCTGCCGCACCACGCGCTGCCCGCGCTGGAACAGTTGCGCGACACCGCCCTGCCGCTCGCGCAGGTGGCCAACCCCGCCTGCAAGGTGGTGGGCATCTCCGTCAACACCGCCGCCATGACCGAGGCCGAGGCGCTGGATTACCTTGCCGAGGTCGAGGCGCGCATGGACCTGCCGGCCGCGGACCCCTTCCGGCAGGGGGCCGGGCGGCTGGTGGACGCGCTTGAGGGCCTTTAGAGTCGGGCCGGAGGCCTTTGCAGCGCCGATGCGTTTATTTGCCAAGAGGAAGGGGGATAAATGTCCTTGAGTGTCACACGCGACCGGTTCCCGCTGGCCGAGGTGTTCACCATCGCGCGCGGCAGCCGGACCGAGGCGCAGGTCCTGACCGTCCGCGTCACGCGCGAGGGCGTGCAGGGGCAGGGCGAATGCGTGCCCTATGCCCGCTATGGCGAGACGCTGGACAGTGTCGCGGCACAGATCGCGGAACTGCCCGCGAACATCAGCCGCCACGACCTGCAGGATGCCCTGCCCGCGGGGGCGGCACGCAACGCGGTGGATTGCGCGTTGTGGGACTGGCAGTCCAAGCGCACCGGCGCGCCGGTCTGGCAACTGGCCGGGTTGCCGAAGCCCAAGCCCTGCGTCACGGCCTTTACCCTTTCGCTCGACACGCCGGACAACATGCAGTCGGCGGCGGCGAAACATGCCGAGCGCCCGCTGCTGAAGATCAAGCTGGGCACCCCCGAGGACATGCCCCGACTCGAGGCGGTGCGCCGGGGGGCGCCCCGGTCCCGAATCATCGTGGACGCGAACGAGGGCTGGATGGCCGAGGTCTATGCCGATCTGGCTCCGCACCTGCTGCGGCTGGGCGTGCAGATGGTCGAACAGCCCCTGCCCGCCGGGGACGACGCCATGCTGGGCGAGATCGCACGGCCCGTGCCCGTCTGCGCCGACGAGTCCTGCCACGATCGCGACAGCCTGCCGGGGCTGGCGGGCAGGTACGACATGGTCAACATCAAGCTGGACAAGACCGGCGGCCTGACCGAGGCCCTGGCCCTGCGCGCCGCGGCGCGCGAGGGTGATTACAGGGTCATGGTGGGCTGCATGGTGGGCTCGTCGCTGGCCATGGCGCCGGCGGTGCTGCTGGCGCAGGCGGCCGAGATCGTCGATCTCGACGGGCCGCTCCTGCTGGCCGAGGACCGCGACCCGCCGCTGGGCTATTCGGGCGGCGCGGTCCACCCGGCGGCGCCCGAGCTTTGGGGCTGAGCCCTATTTCGCTCGCACCCGGGCTGCGCTAGATATGACCCTGCGCCCGTCTTGACCAACCGAAGGAACGCCGCTCATGTCCCGCACCGTTTACGTCAATGGCGTCTACCTGCCCGAGGGTGACGCCAGCATCTCGATCTTCGACCGGGCCTTCCTGATGGCCGACGGCGTCTACGAGGTCACCAGCGTGCTGGACGGCAAGCTGATCGACTTCGACGGGCACCTGGCGCGGCTGGAACGTTCGCTGTCTGAGCTGGAAATTCAGAAACCCGACTGCTTCGACGACCTGCTGGAGATTCACCGCGACCTGGTGCGCCTCAACGACATCGGCGACGGCATGGTCTACCTGCAGGTCACGCGCGGGGCCGCCGAGGATCGCGATTTCGTCTTTCCTGATCCGGATGTGGTCAAGCCCACAGTGGTGCTGTTCACCCAGTCCAAGCCCGGCCTCGCCGACAGTCCCGCTGCGAAGACGGGCATCAAGGTCATTTCGATCCCGGACATGCGCTGGGGGCGGCGGGACATCAAGACGGTGCAATTGCTCTACCCGTCCATGGGCAAGATGATGGCCAAGAAGGCCGGGGCCGACGACGCCTGGATGATCGAAGGTGGCCACGTGACCGAGGGCACCAGCAACAATGCCTATATCGTCAAGGGCGACGCCATCGTCACGCGGCACCTGTCCAACGACATCCTGCACGGGATCACCCGCGCGGCCGTGCTGCGCTTCGCCCGCGAGGCGCAGATGAAGGTCGAGGAACGCCACTTCACGCTGGACGAGGCCAAGGCGGCCGACGAGGCCTTCGTCACCTCGGCCTCGACCTTCGTGATGCCGGTGGTGCAGGTGGACGAGGCGGTGCTGGGTGACGGCACACCTGGGCCGGTGTCAAAACGTCTGCGCGAGATCTACGTGGAGGAAAGCCGCAAGACGGGGATTTGAAGGATAAGGCGGCGCTGCAGGGGGTGAAGCTGCCTTGACCTCCGGCCCTGCGGTGGCCGCTTTCAGTCCGAAACCGACAAGATCAGCCGCTCGCTTTGCTTGCGCAGTGCCCGCAGGTCGAGCGCTGATTATTCCGTTGGCGTTGCCTCTGTCAGCACGGGGCGCCCGTCTTCGCGCCATTCCGGCAGGCCGCCGTCAAGCCGCCGGGCGTTCAGCCCGTGTTTGCGCAGCGCGGTGACGGCCTGGTGGGCATAGATGCAGTAGGGGCCGCGGCAATAGGCGACGATCTGGGCGTCCGGCGCGATTGCGGGGAGGATGTGGTCGAGTTCCTCCAGCGACGTGCTCAGCGCGCCTGGTATGTGGCCGGCTGCATATTCGTCTGCGGGCCGGACGTCGAGCACGGTGACGGAGCCCTCCGCGAGCCGGGCGGCGAGGTCTGCGCGGCTGACGGGTTCGGGGGCGTCCTCGCCGCCCGCAAGACCACTCAGGAGGCGGTCGACCTGGGCCAGGTTGCGCGCGGCGACCATCTGCAAAAGTTGCATCAGGTGAAGCGTTTTCGCATCGCTCAGCCGGTAGATTACCGCCTTGCCCTCGCGGCGGCTGGTGACGAGGGCGGCGCGGCGTAGCTGTTGCAGGTGCTGTGAGCAATTGGCGACGGTCAGGCCGGTCTTGTCGGCCAGTGCCTCGACCCCGCGTTCGCCTTGCGCCAGTTGTTCCAGCAGCGAAAGCCGTGCTGGTGCAGAGAGTGCACGGGCGACAAGCGCGTATTCTTCGAGCAGGGCTGTTTTCGGGCTGGTTGACATGGGAAACTCCAAGTCCTAAACGTTCAAGCGATAAATTGAATGATAGCGATTACGCCTCTTTCCGCAACCCCAAGGCTCAAGACCATGTCCGACACCATCCTGTCCGCAGAACCCGCTATCCGCCTATCCATTTTCCTTGGCATACTGGCGGCGATGGCACTGTGGGAACTCGCGGCCCCGCGTCGGCGGCGTGAGATCCCCCGCGTCATTCGCTGGACGAACAATCTGGGCCTTGTGGTGCTCGACACCGTGATCCTGCGGCTGACCTTTCCCGTTGTCGCGGTGGGACTTGCCGTGATGGCCGACACCAATGGCTTGGGCCTGTTCAACAACATCGACGTGCCGGTCTGGGTGGCCATCGTTGTCTCGATGCTGCTGCTCGATCTGGCGATCTATCTGCAGCACGTGATGTTCCATGCGGTGCCGGGGCTCTGGCGGCTGCATCGGATGCACCATGCGGATCTTGATTTCGACGCCACGACTGGCCTGCGCTTTCACCCGGTGGAAATCCTGATTTCGATGGGGATGAAGCTGGCGGTGGTTGCCACCCTCGGCCCGCCCGCCGTCGCGGTGCTGCTGTTCGAGGTGCTTTTGAACGCCACCGCGCTGTTCAACCACGCCAATATCGACCTGCCGCGCCCGGTGGACCGCGTGCTGCGCCTGTTTGTCGTCACCCCCGACATGCACCGCGTCCACCATCCCGTCGACCCACGCGAGACCAACTCGAACTACGGCTTCAACCTGCCACGGTGGGATCGGCTGCTTGGCACCTACATCGCGCAGCCCGCCAAGGGCCACGAGAGGATGGACATCGGGATCGAACAATTCCGCACACGTCGTGACCTGTGGCTCGACCGTATGCTGATCCAGCCCGTCCGTGGCCCGGCAAGTGGTCATGCGCTCGATCCACGGATCACGAAAAAGGAGCCTGCCGAATGACCTCCAGCGACTTCGCGCGCGGCATCCGCGAGAACCGGGTTCAGGTCGCGCATCAACTCATTCAAGTGATGCTGGTGGGCTTTGCCATCGGCATGACCCGCACGGTTGTCCCGGCGCTGGCCGAAAGCGAGTTCGGGCTGGAGCGCGGATCTTTCCTGTTGCTCGCCTCCTTCGTGGTGGCCTTCGGCGCGGTCAAGGCGGTGATGAACTTCGTCGCCGGGCGCTGGTCCGAACGTATCGGGCGCAAGCGGGTGCTGTTCTGGGGTTGGGTCGTTGCTCTGCCGATCCCAGTGATGATCTGGTATGCGCCCGACTGGAACTGGATCGTCGCGGCGACCGTGCTCCTGGGCGTCAACCAGGGCCTCTGCTGGTCGATGACGCAGACCGCGAAGCTCGACATCACGAAGGCCGAGGAACGCGGGCTGACCATGGGGCTCAACGAGTTCTCCGGCTATGTCGGCGTGGCGATCGCGGGCATCCTGACCGCCTATGCCGCCGAATGGCTGGGGGCACGTGTTGGCTTGCTGGTTTTTGGCATGGCCGTGGTCCTGCTGGCGCTGGTCCTGACGGTTGTCTGGGTCAAGGACACGCTGCCATGGGCCAAGGCGGAGACGGCCGCGCACAAGGCAGCCCCCCCGAAGAACCCGCCGCGCTACCCGGCGGGCGTGCCTGAGTATCCCACGACGGGAGAGGTCTTCGCGCTGATGAGCTGGCGCGATCGCCGTCTCTTCGCGATCTCCCAGGCCGGGCTGGTCGAGAAGTTCGTTGATGCGCTGGTCTGGGCGCTGTTCCCGGTTTTCCTCGTGACACGCGGTGCCAGCCTGACCGAGGTCGGCTGGATCGTCGGCACCTACGGTTTTGTCTGGGGCGGCTCGCAGCTGTTCACCGGGCGGCTGTCGGACCACGTGGGCCGGTTCTGGCCCAACGTGCTCGGGATGTGGATCTGCGGCGCGGGCGTGGCGATGGTGGTCATGGGCTCGGGCGCGCTCTGGTGGTCGGTCTCGGCCGGGGTGGCGGGGTTCGGGATGGCGCTGCTCTACCCGAACCTCGGGGCGGCGGTCGCCGACATCACCCCGCCCGCCTGGCGCGGCTCGGCCATCGGCATCTACCGCTTCTGGCGCGATCTGGGTTATGCGATCGGCGCCCTCGGTCTCGGGCTGGCGGCCAGCCTGACCGGCGCTGCGGAAGCGGCCTTCTGGTTCGTCGCGATCTCCATGTTTGTCTCCGGCGGCCTTCTGTTCTGGCTGTCCGAGGAGACCCACCCGCGGCTGAACCCTGCCAACGGTGTAGCTTGACCCTGAAACACCTGATCCTTCTGAAAGGCCCGCCCCACGGCTCCGAGCGCAGCGTCGACGGGTTGCGCATGGCCCAGGAACTGGCCAAGACCGACGCGCAAGCCGGGATCACCTTTTGCGGGGTGGCCGACGCGATGCTTTACGCCACGTCGGGGCATATGACGCCGGACAGTTTCTAAAACGTCGAACGGATGATCTGACGCGGTCTGACCGCCAAGGGGCGCGTTCCGATGTGCGGCACCTGCATGGTGGCGCACGGCCTGGCCAAGGGCGACATAATGGAAGGACCGAGCCGATCGACCATGTACGAACTGGCCCAGGCGACGCTGGCCGCAGACAAGGTGCGGCTGTTCTGGTGGTGGCACAGCAGGCAATAATTCGTGGCGGGGGAACACCGGATGACCGTCGAACCCCGTCTGGCGGCAGCAACAGTCATACCGGGGTTGCAGGCAGCGCGCCCTTGCGCAAAACGCGGCCCAAGGACCCTGACGTCGCGGTTACGGCCGCCACGGCCATGGTCCCCATGGTTGCTGATCCTCGGCGCGACCGGGGCCACCGATGCCCCGTTCCGCGAGACAGAGGATGCGATCACAGCAGCGCGGGCGCGCGGTACACCGGCCGTCGAAATGGAGGCGGCCGGGCTTCACGCCTTTGCACAAGTGCGGAACAGGGCTGTCGTCTGCCTGGCAAATGCCACCAACCAGATGGGAACCATCGAAGGCGAGTTCGAAAAGAGAGAGGACAATGGCACGCCGGATGCACTGGCTGTGGTTTCGAGGGTCGTGAAATGTCTGAGGTGACAAACAAGGCGATCCGTCATGCCCCGATCCCTGATTGTCCGATATTCAGGAAACTTGAGCGACATTCCTGCAACCTCATCGTTTTTGGGACCCAGCAAGGCGGAATGTCCGGGATCGGACCGGGGGTGACATCCTGAAGCCCGGGCTTGCCTGGGATCAGACATTCAATGGGGTTGCGAAGAATGGCAGGTCAGGGTCGTGCAGGTCGGGAACCGCGACCATCGCCCATGACCTTGTCAACTCCGCCTCCGGCCCGAACCGGCCCGCCATGTCAAGCTTGGAAGTCGGCGCTTGGGTCCGCCGTCGCCGCTATTCCCCCACGTTGTCCTTGAACGCCGTGTCAAACGCTACCTGTTTCTCGGGGCTGGCCTCAGTCTGGCTCTGGGCCTTCCAGTCGGCATAGGGCATGCCGTAGAACGCCTCGCGGCCCTCCTCCTTGGTCATCTCGATGCCGCGGGCGTTGGCGGCCTCCTGGTACCAGCGGGACAGGCAGTTGCGGCAAAACCCGGCCAGGTTCATCAGGTCGATGTTCTGCACCTCCGCGCGGTCTTCCATCAGGTGTTTGCGCAGGCGGCGAAAAGCGGCGGCTTCCAGTTCCAGGCGGGTCTGGTCGTCGATCTGGGTCATGCGGTCCTCGTCTTATGCTGGGTCTCTTGCTGATCCATGATGTGCAGCGCCCGGGTCAGGATCGGCGCGAGCCTCTGGGCCCAGTGCGCTTGCTGCTCGGGCGTGACGATCAAGTCGTTGCGCACCTCGATCAGCGCGTTGGGGCGACCCTTTTGCAGGGCGTGGCGATCTACAGAATCCCCCGGCAGGTGCCCGGCGTAGGGTTCGTTGTCCCCGATGCATAGATCGGGCTCTGCGCGCAGCAGGTCAAGAAGCGGGTCCGACAGGCGCCGGTCGGACTCGTGCAGGATTCCGACATGCCAGGGCCGGGGGTGGCGGCCGCTCAGCTTGGGCGTGAAACTGTGCACGGCCACCAGCACCGTGTCGTCATAGCGGCCCGCGATCCCGTCCACCGCATTGTGATAGGGGGCGTAAAAGGCGTCGATCCGGCGCTGTTTCTCGGCGGCGTCCGCATCGCGGTTGGCGGGAATCACCGTCCCGTCATAGAGTTTCATCAAGACGGTGGGGTCATCCGTGCCCCGGTTCGGGTCGATCACGAGACGCGAGAAATTCGACAGCACAGCCGGCGCATCCAGAAGATCGGCGAGCGCCCGCGTCACCCCTGCAGCCCCCACGTCATAGGCGATGTGGCGTTCCATGTCCGGGGCCGCGAGGCCCAGGTCGCCGCCGCCGACGCTGGCGGGCACCATGTTCGTCGCGTGATCGCAGGTGATCACCCAACGCGACCGGCGCTCGGGCCCGTGCAAGTGGAACGGCTGATAGGTCATGGCTGGCGCGGGCCGACGATTGGTATCATGTCCCCCACTTAGGACAGTTGAGGCCGGAAGTGAAATGCGCAATAAGGAGCGCAAACCGTTAGCGTTAACCCGGGCTGCGCTGGTCCAAGGCCAGCCCAGCGCCGCCGGGACGCCCGCAGCCGATGAAAGGCAAGACATGAGACGCCATCGCAACGTGAAGATCGTCGCCACCCTCGGGCCGGCCTCGAACGACTACAAGATGATCCGTGCCCTGCACGAGGCCGGGGCCGATGTGTTCCGCCTGAACATGAGCCACGGCAGCCATGACGAGATCCGCGAACGCCATGCCATGATCCGCAAGGTCGAGGAAGACGTGGGAGACCCCATCGCCATCCTCGCCGACCTGCAGGGGCCGAAGCTGCGCGTCGGCACCTTTGCCGATGCCGCGGGCGCGGACCTGGAGGAAGGCCAGGCCTTTCGGCTGGACCTAGACGAAACGCCGGGCGACGCCAATCGCGTGCAACTGCCTCACCGCGAGATTTTCGACGCGCTGGAGCCGGGCGCGCACCTTCTGGTCAACGACGGCAAGATCAAGCTGCGGGTCGCGGACTGCGGCCGCGATTTCGCCGATTGCGAGGTGATCGTTGGTGGCACCATTTCCAACCGCAAGGGCGTGAACGTGCCCGACGTGGTGCTGCCGCTGGCCGCGCTGTCCGACAAGGACCGCGCTGACCTGGCGTTCGTCTGCGATCTGGGCGTCGACTGGCTTGCGCTGTCCTTCGTGCAGCGGGCCTCGGACGTGGAGGAGGCGCGCGCGCTGTCCGGGGGGCGCGCCGCGATCCTGTCGAAAATCGAGAAGCCGGCGGCGGTGAACAATTTCGAGTCCATCCTCGACGCCTCGGACGGGATCATGGTCGCGCGCGGTGACCTGGGCGTGGAACTGCCCGTTCAGAACGTGCCACCGATCCAGAAACGCCTGGTGCGCAAGTGCCGCAAGGCGGCCAAGCCGGTGATCGTGGCCACGCAGATGCTGGAAAGCATGATCGAAAGCCCCATGCCCACGCGGGCCGAGGTCTCGGACGTGGCCACGGCCATCTACGAAGGCACGGATGCCATCATGCTCAGCGCGGAGTCGGCCGCCGGCGACTATCCGGTCGAGGCGGTCACGACCATGGACAACGTGGCCTTCGAGGTCGAAAGTGACGAGAATTACACAACGATCATCGAGTCCAGCCGGACTGCCGATCGCGACAGTGTCGCCGACGGCATTGTCGCCGCCGCCCGCGAGATCGCTGAGACCACCAATGTCACCGCGATCTGCTGCTATTCGGAAAGCGGCACCACGGGGTTGCTGACGGCCCGGGAACGGCCGCGGGTGCCGATCATCGTGCTGTCGACCCGAACCGATACGGCCCGGCGGTTGTGCCTGTCCTGGGGCACCAATTGCGTGCGCACGACGACCGAGGTCACCCGCTTCAAGGTGGCCGTGGTCGAGGCCGTGCGCGCCGCGCTCAAGACCGGGATCGCCAGCAAGGAGGATATGGTCGTTGTCACCGCAGGCGTGCCCTTCAACACGCCGGGGTCCACGAACATCCTGCGCGTCGCCCCCTGCGAGGAACGTTTGATTTACGCGGCCGAGGCAGAGTAGGATGACGCAACCGTTCCCTGCGCGTGAGCCGGTGTCTTGGACACAGACCTGATGTTCGTTGTCGGCCTGGTGGTGGCCGGGCTTTCCATCCCCTCGATCATCGGGGCCCTGGCCGATGGCCGGGTGCCCCGGGCGGCCTCGGCCGGGGTGTTGCTGGGCGGTGGGCTGATCGCGCTGGCGGTCAGTCAGAAACCGGCCGGCTACGCGGTCGAGGACATTCCCAGCGTCATCGTCGAGGTGGTGGGCCGCTACATCGACTGAGGGCCTTGCCAAGCGGGCCGTTGCGGCCTATAGAGCCCACTCCATCACGCGGCCGGCCCGAAGTGGCATGCCGAGTCGCGTGTCATCACTACCTTCAAGGAGACGGAAATGCCCAAGATGAAGACGAAGTCGAGCTGCAAAAAGCGGTTCAAGGTGACGGCCAGCGGCCGCGTCAAGGCCGGTCAGGCGGGCAAGCGCCACGGCATGATCAAGCGCACCAACAAGTTCATCCGTGATGCGCGTGGCACCACGACCCTGAGCAAGGCTGATGAGCAGATCATCAAGCCCATGATGCCCTACGCGCGCTGAGGAGGACCGGATATGCGAGTCAAAGGCGGAACCGTCACCCATCGTCGTCACAAGAAGATCACGGACCAGGCCAAGGGCTACTACGGCCGTCGCAAGAGCACCTTCAAGGTGGCGACGCAGGCCGTGGACAAGTCCAATCAGTACGCCACCCGCGATCGTCACAACCGCAAGCGCAATTTCCGCGCCCTGTGGATCCAGCGGATCAACGCGGCCGTGCGCGCCCAAGACGAGAGCCTGAGCTATTCACGTTTCATCAACGGCCTGACCAAGGCCGGCATTGAAGTCGATCGCAAGGTCCTGGCCGATCTGGCCGTGCACGAGCCCGAGGCCTTCGGCGCCATCGTGGAAAAGGCCAAGGCCGCGCTCTGACCCTGGGCGGCGTGGCAAGCGACAGGGCCGTCCCTCGGGGGGCGGCCTTTTGCGTTAACGGGCCGTTGCCAAGCGGGGTGCTGCGCACGCTTTGATCTTGGGGGGCTCTGCCCCCCGGCGCGCACGCGCGCCGCCCCCCGCGGTATTTCGGACCCAAAGAAGCCGGGGCTTGCTTGAAACCGCGCCGGGGGCGGGGTAACGAGCCATGACAAACGCGAGGGGCCCGTCATGGATGAGCTGAAGTCCAAGTATCTCGACCTGATCGCCAAGGCCGGCGATGCCGCCGCGCTGGAGGAGATCCGCGTCGCCGCCGTGGGCAAGAAAGGCGAGATCAGCCGGAAGATGCGCGAGTTGGGCAAGATGACGCCTGAAGAGCGCCAGGTCATGGGGCCGCGGCTCAATGCACTCAAGGACGAGATCAACGCCGCCCTGGCCGCCAAGAAGGCGACGTTGGAAGACGCCGCACTGGATGAGCGACTGAAGGCCGAGTGGCTGGACGTGACCCTGCCCGCGCGTGATCGGCGCAGCGGCAGCATTCACCCGGTCAGCCAAGTCTGGGAGGAATGCACGGCGATTTTCGCCGACATGGGCTTCGCCGTGGCCGAGGGCCCCCAGATCGAGAGCGACTGGTACAATTTTGACGCGCTCAACATTCCCGGCCATCATCCGGCGCGCGCCGAGATGGACACCTTCTACACCCATCGGGCCGCGGGCGACGACCGGCCGCCCCATGTGCTGCGCACCCATACCAGCCCGGTGCAGATCCGCAGCATGGAGGCGCAGGGCGCCCCCATCCGCATCATCTGTCCGGGCCGCGTCTATCGCGCCGATTACGATCAGACGCATACGCCCATGTTCCACCAGGTCGAGGGCTTGGCCATCGACCGTGATATCTCGATGGCCAACCTCAAGTGGGTGCTCGAGGAGTTCTTCAGCGCCTTTTTCGGCACCCATGTGGAGACCCGTTTCCGCGCCTCGCATTTCCCGTTCACGGAACCCAGCGCGGAGGTGGACATCCAGTGTTCCTTCGAGGGTGGCACCGTGAAGGTTGGCGCGGGGGACGACTGGCTGGAGGTTCTGGGCTCGGGCATGGTGCATCCATCGGTGCTGCGCGCCGGCGGGATCGACGCGGACGAATGGCAGGGCTTTGCCTTCGGCATCGGGATCGACCGACTGGCGATGCTGAAGTACGGCATCCCCGATCTTCGGGCCTTTTTTGAGTCCGACCTGCGCTGGCTGCGCCACTACGGGTTCAGTGCGCTGCAGGTGCCGACGCTGCACGGGGGATGAGGGCCCATGGCCCTGGGTGTGCAAACACCGACCTGAGCACATGAAGAGCGCAGTGGTCGGGCGTCGATCGTCACGCGGCCCGCGTCGGGACAAGATCGGTCCGCACTTGTCTGGCCGAAATCATTTCGGCCGCTCCGCGGCGGAAGACCGAGCCAGTCGGTTCAGTTCACCGCGCCGGCTGGCACCGGTCCGGTTAAGGACAGCCTCGCAATGACGCCGCGCTGTATTGACTGTGATACCCAGGCGGGCGGCGGCCTCTTTTGTCGAAAGACCATCGAGGAGGCAGTGCGCAAGGTCTTGCTGCCGAGGGGTCAGGCTATAGGTATCCGCGAGCCGTTTCGCGAGCGCCGCCGCCCCCGGGGGCGAGATGGAAAGATACCCCGCGTCCGGACCCGGCATGGGCAGATTGAGAAAGGGACCGGCTTCACAAGCGTCCTCACGAAGGCTTACGTCCAGATCGCATTCCGCGACCGCGCGTTGCAGGCGGTCCGCGTTCAGCGCCTTGCGATCCAGAGCCTCATAGGCGCTTGTAAAGGCGGGCAGTAGAAGGTTGAGCATGATCTCGGCATGTCCTTCGACCAGGGCGGGTGTGTCGCCGTCGTCGTAACCCATGGCGAAGACAGCCTCGCCCACCGCCAGACGGGTCGTCATGCCGATGACGTGGTTCATGCCGGCAGGGCGGAAGGCCTCGCGATGGAAGGCGGCGTTCTCGATCATGGCACGGCCTGCGAAGGCGCTTTCGTAATAGACGCCGCTGCCCATCTGGCGTCTGGTGAGGTTGATGGTATCCAGATCCGGGTCGGTCGAGCTGATGTTTCCGTCTCGGTCCACGCCAGCGAATGTCTTGTGAAAATAGGCCTCGATCTGCGGACCCGCGTTCCAGGTGACCATGACGGGGGCCCCGTCGTTCAGCCAGGCTGCAATGGCTGAGTCCGCCGCAACCAGTGGGTTGGGGCACGGTTTCCTGAGACAGTTCATAGCGCTACTTTTCCATCGAAGGAGAATGGACCATGGACGACAAGAACAGCTCGACACCTGGCGCGACGGAGGCCACGGCCCCGGCGGCGCGCGCCCACAACGCTGGC
>NZ_JBKOTX010000138.1:0-16242 GCF_047086965.1 Roseovarius halophilus (ex Wu et al. 2025)
GACGCATATCGTAATGAAGGCAGCCAATGAGTTCCGGGATAAAACCACGCGCCCCAACGAGCTGTGGCAGACCGACTTCACCTATCTGAAGGTCCTGGGCTGGGGCTGGTTCTACCTCAGTACCATCCTGGACGATTACAGCCGCTACATCATCTCCTGGAAGCTTTGCACGACGATGAAGGCTGAGGACGTGACCGCCACGCTCGATCTGGCGCTGGAGGCTTCAGGATGTGACTGCGCGACCGTTGTCGCCAAGCCAAGACTTCTTAGCGACAACGGCTCGTCTTACATCGCGGGGGACTTGGCGGATTACCTCGACGACAAGGGCATGGATCATGTCCGCGGCGCACCCTACCACCCACAGACCCAAGGCAAGATCGAGCGGTGGCACCAGACCATGAAGAACCGTGTCCTGCTCGAGCATTACTTCCTGCCCGGTGATCTCAAGCGCCAGATTGACGCCTTCGTCGAATACTACAACAACCAACGCTACCACGAGAGCCTTGGAAACCTGACGCCCGTCGATGTCTACTTCGGCCGCGCTGAGCAAATCCTGAAACAGCGAGAGGAGATCAAACGAAAAACCATGCTCACCCGGCGCTTGCGCCACCAAACTGAAAACGCGTAAACTCAATCAAGGATGAGCCAGAGCCTCCAAACGAAAGCACGCTCTGATGTCCCAAATTATCTGAAGACGCACAATTTTCTCACTTCAATCTCCCTGTCTTTGTTTAGACCCAAGCATAGCCTCACCTGAATTACCCACATACGTTATCATAAACGACGCTTTGCCCTTTGCTTTACACTTTGAACATCTGAGCTTGGCTACAGCACAGTGGACATTCGTCTTACGCCCAAGCCTGTCGATCAAGAGTTGAACTGCCAATAGTGAGTTATGCCCACAAAGGCCACACTGTAGTCCAAGGTGGTTGTTCGAGATGCTGGCGAGTCGGGTCATACTTTGTGATTCTGAGCATTGCTTTGACGTGGCCTCGTTGTCGAAGGCGCTCCCCTGCTAACGGGCATTCAAGGCAAGGGCGTGGGTGGTTGCCGTGGGTGGTTGTCGAAAAAGCCAACCCAGCAAGCCACTGAATTATATAGACTAAATAAAGATCGGATGAAATGGCGGAGACGAAGGGATTCGAACCCTCGAGACGGTTTCCCGCCTACTCCCTTAGCAGGGGAGCGCCTTCGACCACTCGGCCACGTCTCCGCCGACGCGTATATCCGCACAAGCGATGGATTTACAAGGCAAAAATTCAAACACTTGGCGGTCCGTCGCAGCCCCGTCCAAACCCTTGAAATGGCATGGAAAGGAACGACGCGGAACCGGAAGCGGGCAAGATCTGGTCATTTCCCCTTTCGGCAAAAGTGCCTTCGACGGCTCTTGGCCAGCCTCCATCGCCGCTTTTTGCGGCGTGCTGACAGATACGCAGATCGAATTTCCGCGCGGCGGGTCATGCACCGACTTCCTTTCCGAAAGGAGGGTGCATCATGACCACCGACCAAAAAGACCCCGGCTCCGCGACGCTGGAGGAACTCCGCATCTACTGGCGCATGCCCTCGCTTAGGGCGACACGGGAGCTTGCAAATCGCCATGGCGTGCGTCGCATCGGGGAACGCTATCCATGGTATGCCATCTGGGCCGCGGAAGGACTCGCTCCACCCGCACCTCGTCATTGGGCGGAGCTGAAGCTGCCGTATATGACGACACAAGATCTTGCCGGAATCCTGCACGGGGCGCGACGCACCGGTCAGCATGTGGATCAGAAGAAGCCGGATGCAAGCTTTCCTGAACGCCTGCGATTTGGAGACAAGCCGAAACTGTGGCCGCGGGCCAAAGTGAGCTGCTGGGCCGCCGGTCTTTCCGTGCCGACCTACAAGGCGCGGTCTGAAAAAGAGCGGTCGGCAGATCCAACCCTCGAACCGCGCAGGCCCCCGATCGACCGCCATCAAAAGGGTTCGATGCCTCCGGGGAAACACGGCTTGCGGACACGCGTGCCGATTTGATGACATCGCTCCCGAAGAACGGAAAAAAATGGCAGACACCCATCACGCTTCTTGCGGCAGGGCTTTACTGTATTCATGACACGGCGTAACCCCATGGCAGAGGACGCGCATTATGGGATGCAGGGCTACCTTGACCTCGGGCCGCGCGCGACCTGGGACTTGGTTGAAAGCCAGACGGGTGCTAGGAAAGTGCATGCCGCCGGGTATTGCCTTGACGCTACGCTCTTGTCGGGGGCAGCGGCGGTTATGGCGCGTGATGGCGATGACCGGTTGGACAGCATTAAACTGTTTGCCGCGCAGACGGATTTCCGCGTATCGGGTGCACTCAACCTCTTTATCAACGAAAGCCGGGTGTCATTCCTTGAGGACTTGATGCAGGACTTCATGGCGTTGAATGCCGATACCACGCGCGTGCCCGCGCGCGCCATGGACGTCGGTTTTCAAGAGCCGCGCCCTTGGCCACGCCGATGTGACATTTGCCTTGACCAATGGCGGGCAGGATGCCGGTCTCCTTCCCGAACCGGGGCACAAGCACCGCCATTATCGCATCCATACCGTCCGGGATCAGGACAAGGCCGTGGACGATACGCGCGGCACCTACGTGTTTCAGGAGTAACCCGAATGCTGCCACGGAACGACTTTCTCAAGGGCAAGGAGGGTCTTGTCGTCGGTATCGCCAATGCGCATTCCATCGCGGCCGGATGCGGTGCCGCGTTTCATGCGTCGGGTGCAAAATTGTGCCTGACCTACCAGAACGACAAATCGCGCCGATTTGTCCAACCGGTTGCCACCGCGTTCGATGCCGAGCTGTTGCTGCCACTGGACGTGACCGACACGGCCCAGATCGACGCGGTGTTCACCGCGATTGAAAAGACCTGGGGCAAGCTCGACTTTGTTGTGCACTCCATTGCCTTTTGTCCGCGCGATGATTTGCATGGCCGCGTGGTGGACTGCTCTCGGGACGGGTTTGCAACGGCCATGGATGTCTCGGTGCATTCGCTGATCCGCCTTGCCAAGCGCGCCGAGCCGTTGATGACGGATGGCGGAACTGTCCTGACCGTATCCTACCACGGGGCCGAGAAAGTGGTGGATCACTACAATATCATGGGGCCGGTCAAGGCCGCCCTGGAAGCGACGACCCGCTATCTGTCGGTGGAGCTTGGGGACAAGAACATTCGCGTGAACGCCTTGTCGCCCGGGCCGCTGGAAACGCGTGCCGCCTCGGGCATTGATCACTTTGACGCGTTGGTGGATGATGCCCGCAGTCGCGCGCCGCTTCATCGCCTCACCACGATCGAAGAGGTTGGCGCGATGGCAGCGTGCCTGGTGTCCGACTTTGCCAGCTCGGTCAGCGGGAACATCGCCTATATTGACGGAGGACACCATGTCGTCTGAGCAGGAGCCACTTGGCTTTATCGAGAACCGCCCGTTTGACGAGATCAAGGTTGGCGACTCGGCCGAACTGGTGCGCACGCTGACAGCGCAGGACATCGACGCCTTTGCCGTTGTGTCCGGGGATGTGAACCCGGCCCATGTGGATGAGGAGTTTGCCGAAGGCGACATCTTTCACAAGATCATCGCGCACGGAATGTGGGGCGGTGCCCTGATCTCGAACGTCCTGGGCACCCAGTTGCCCGGACCGGGCACGATTTATCTTGAACAGTCGCTGAAGTTCCTCAAACCGGTCGGTGTCGGCGATACGGTTGTCGTGCGCGTGGAAGTGACGGAGCGAGACGCGGAAAAGCACCGCCTGGTGCTGGCCTGTACCTGCACGAACGGTGACGGCAAGCCCGTCATCGAGGGCGTGGCCCGCGTCATTGCACCAGACCGCAAGATACGCAGGCCCCGCATGACAATGCCCGACCTTGTCCTGCACAAACATGGCAAGGCCCATGGCGAACTGCTGGCGCGTGCGCAGGCGCTTGACCCGATGGCAACGGCGGTCGTGCATCCGTGTGACACACCTTCGCTCGAAGGGGCGCTTCAGGCCCGCGATCTTGGTGTGCTTACCCCGGTTCTTGTGGGCCCTGAGGCGCGCATCCGCAGCGTGGCAGAGGAAAGCGATCTCGACATCGCAGGGCTGGAGATCGTCGACACGCCCCACAGCCATGCCGCGGCGGAGGCGGCTGTCGATCTGGTCCGCACCGGCGCGGCGCGCGCCCTGATGAAAGGTGCGCTGCATACCGACGAGGTCATGTCGGCCGTTGTGTCCAAGACCGGCGGCCTGCGCACCGAGCGCCGGATGAGCCATGTCTACGTGATGGATGTACCGACCTATTCCAAGCCGCTGATCATCACCGATGCCGCGATCAACATCGCGCCTGACCTTGAGACCAAGGCCGACATCATCCAGAACGCCATCGACCTGGCCCGCGCCATCGGCATCGACCTGCCCAAGGTGGCGATCCTGTCGGCGGTGGAGACCGTCAACGCGCGCATGCAATCCACGATCGAGGCTGCGGCGCTTTGCAAAATGGCGGATCGCGGACAGATCACGGACGGGCTTCTGGATGGTCCCTTGGCCTTTGACAACGCGATTTCGATGCGGGCTGTTACGACCAAAAGCATCGTGTCGCCCGTCGCGGGACAGGCAGACATTCTGCTCGCGCCCGACCTTGAGGCGGCCAACATGATCGCCAAGCAATTGATGTATCTGGCCGGGGCCGACGCCGCCGGTGTTGTCCTCGGCGCCCGTGTGCCGATTATCCTGACCAGCCGGGCGGATGATGCCAAAACCCGTATCGCGTCCGCCGCGATTGCGGCCCTCTACAACGCGGCCCAACGCCCATGACAGGGGTGTTGACGCTCAACGCCGGGTCGTCCTCTGTCAAATTCGGCCTTTACGACAGCGCGCCAGAGCCGGTGCTGCGCGTGTCCGGGCAGGTGGACGGTATCGGCGCGGCCGCGCAACTCATCCTTCAGGACGGCGACAACACGACAAGCACGCCCTGCGGTGCGGCCACGCATCGCGAAGCTCTTGAGTACGTCATTGACGCCCTTGCGCCATATCTTGAAAACACCACGATCACCGGCGTCGGGCATCGGGTCGTGCATGGCGGCCCGGATTTCGCCGACCCCGTGATCGTCACACCGGAAATCGAGGCCGCGCTGACGGCCCTGATTCCCCTGGCCCCGTTGCACCAGCCTCATAACCTTGCCGGCATCTCGGCAGCGCGCGCCCTTTTTCCCGACGCTGTTCAGGTGGCCTGTTTTGACACCGCGTTCCATCGCGGGCATCCGTGGGTCAACGACACATTCGCGCTGCCGCGCAAGTTCTATGACGACGGCATCCGGCGCTACGGCTTCCACGGGCTCAGCTACGACTACATCACCAGCGTTATCGAAAGCGACGAGCCCGACCTGCATGCCGGCCGGATCATCATCGCGCATCTTGGCAATGGTGCCTCCATGTGTGCCGTGCGGCAGGGCCAAAGCATCGGGTCGACGATGGGCTTCTCGGCACTTGACGGGATGCCGATGGGCACGCGCTGCGGCCAGATTGATCCGGGGGCCGTTCTTCACCTGATCGAAGAAAAGGGCATGACCCCGAAAGAGGTTCTGTCACTGCTTTACAAGCAAAGCGGGCTGTTGGGGCTGTCCGGCATCTCAAGCGACATGCGCAGATTGCTGGCCTCGGATCAGCCCGAAGCGCGGGATGCGATCGACTATTACGTATTCCGGGCGCGCCGCGAGATCGGGGCGCTGTCTGCCGTTCTGGGTGGATTGGACGCGCTCGTGTTCTGCGGCGGTATCGGGGAGAACGCGGACGTCATTCGCAGCCGCATCGTGGACGGTCTTGAATACCTCGGGCTGCGCATGGCCCCGGACCCCGACCCCCGGTCCCGCGATATCGGCAGCGGCCCGAGCCGTATCCTCGTCATCCCGACGAACGAAGAACGCGTCATCGCCCGCGCGACTCGGTCTGCCTGTGCAGCTCTCTGATGACGGACCGCGAGGGAAGGGTCACTACGTTGCCTGTCAACCGAAATCTTCAGGCGAAATCAGCAGGGTTCGGCGTTCGGCCCCGATGTCGTGCAGAACGGCGCCGGAGTGGCCCGGTATGAACGTGATCCCGGCATCCGTGCGAAGATCGAGGCCAACAGCATGTGAGCTGCCCGGGGCAATGGTGACCTGGCGTCCGGCAAACTGCCCCGCGATCACGCGGTGAACATGCCCGCAGGCGATCTGCACCGGGCCGTCGTGGTTACGCAACAGGCTTTCGAGTCGCGGATTGGGTTTGAGGCCGATGGCGTCCATTTCGGATATGCCCGTATCAACGGGCGGGTGATGCATGAAGATCAGCACGGGACGGTGCCTCAGGTCGCGCAGCGCCGCCTCCAGCCAAGTTAGCGTCGCGTCGGTCACTGCGCCATGATCTGCCCCTTCAACCAGTGTATCAAGGCCCAACATGGTGACATCGTCCAGATCCTCGCGCCAGTTGATCGGACCATCATCGGGCATCCATTCGTCCTGCGCCGCAAAGGCGCGCATCGCCTCGCGGCTGTCATGGTTGCCGGGGATCGCGCGCCATGGCAGCGGCGCATCGGCCATGATGGCGCGCAGGTGATCATAGGCGCCCTGGCATCCCGTCTCCGTTAGGTCGCCCGAAATCACCAGCCGCTCCACCGGGCCGATGACGGGCAACAGGCGCGTCAGCCCGGCCAGTATGTGCCGCAGCGCCGCCGCCGTGTCGATGCGGCCGTTGAAAAGCTGCCCCTCGGGCATGATGTGCAGATCGGAGATTTGCAGGATGCGGGTCATGCTGTCCTCATTTCACGCCGGCGGTCAGGAATGCCTGCACGAATTGCCGCTGGAAGATCAGGAAGCTGGCCAAGAGCGGCGCGATTACCATGACCGTGGCCGCCGAGATGACCGAGATATCAACGCCGTTCTCGGGCGCGCCGAACAGCGACAGGCCCACCGTCAGCGGCCGGGTGGAGGGCGAATTGGTCACGATCAGCGGCCAGAGGAAATTGTTCCAGTGCGTCGCCACCGAGACAAGGGCATAGGCCAGATAGGTGGGCCGCGCAGCAGGGACATAGACCCGCCAAAGGACGCCCAACGTGCCGCAGCCCTCGACGCGGGCGGCCTCGTCAAGCTCGCGGGGCACCGATTTGAAGGCCTGCCGCATCAGGAAGATGCCGAAGGCCGAGGCCATGTAGGGCGCGCCGATCCCGAGGATGCTGTCAAGCAGCCCGAGGGAGGCCGCGACCCGATAGTTTTCGACAATGAGCACCTCGGGCAGGATGAAAAGCTGCATCAGCACGAGGAGGAACAGCGCGTCGCGCCCGCGAAATTCCGTCTGGGCAAAGGCGAACCCGGCCAGCGTGCAGAGCAGGAACTGCCCGGCAAGGATCAGCGAGACCAGCATGAAGGTATTGAGGAAATACCGCAGCCACGGCGCCCCGTCCCAGGCGGTGCGGAAATTCTCGAGCGTGAGCGGCGCGGTCAGGCGGAAATTCACCGCGTCGCTGACATCGTGAAACGCCGCCCAGAATGCGAAAAGCAGCGGCGAAATCCAAAGAACGGCCAGCAGGATCGCGGCGGCGGGTTCGATGTAACGGATCATCGGTAATGCACCCGCCGGTCAAGGACGAGGAACTGGAAGGCCGCCAGCGCCCCCATCAGGGCCAGCACCAGCACCGTCATCGCCGCGGCCGACGGCCTGTCGAAATAGGCGAAGGCGTTTTCCCAGATGTAGTAGAGGATCAGCTTGGAGCTGTCCGACGGCCCGCCCTTGGTCAGGATGAACAGGTGGTCGATCAACTTGACCGAGTTGATCATCGCGTTGACGAGGATGAAGAGCGTGGTCGGCATCAGGAGCGGCAGCACGATCCGGCGGGTATAGGTCCAACGGCTGGCGCCTTCGATGTCTGCGGCCTCTTTCAGATCGGGCGGGATGGTTTGCAGCGCCGCAAGGTAGAAGATCATGAAGAACCCCGCCTCCTTCCAGATCGTCACCACGCAAATCGCCCAAAGCGCGGTTTCGGGCTCACCCAGCCAGTTGACCGGCCCGGCCCCGAACAGAGCGCCGATCTGGTTGAGGATGCCGAAACTGGGCGTGTAGAAGAACAACCAAAGGTTTGCCGCCGCGATCATCGGCAGCACGGTCGGGGTGAAGTATGCGGTGCGGATAAAGCCGCGCGCCGGCAGTTTCGAGTTGGCCCAGAGCGCCATGATTAGCGCCAGCGCCATGGAAACCGGGATGGTGACAAGCGCATAGAGAAGGTTGTTGCCCGCGACCTGCCAGAAGGTCGGATCGTCGAACAGGTAGCGGTAATTTTCCAGCCCCGCGAATTCGGCCGGGTTGCGCCGGGTGCCGCGCGACCAGAGCGAGGTCACCATGGTGGCCAGCGACGGGTAAAAGGCAAAGGCCGTCAGCATGATGAGCGCAGGCGAGAGCAACAGCCAGCCGTGCAGGGCGCGGCGGCGGCGTTCCAATGTGAAGGCGTCGGTCATGCGGGTCTCCGTGGCCGGGCCGGTTGAGAGAACCGGCCCGGCACAGGGTCATTGCAGGCGCTTACTTGTAGGCGCGCAGTTGACGTTCGGCGGCGGCCTGCGCCTCGGCCAGCGCGTCCGCCGGGCTCTTGTCGCCGGTCAGCGCCGACTGGATCGCGGCATTCAGGCCATCGCGGACGCGCGCCGTCTCGAAGGTCGAGAATTCGGCAACGGCGTGCTCAAGCTGATCGCGCGCCACGAGGGCAGGCGGGAAATCAGCGGTGTAGGCCTTGAGCGCTTCGGTCTCATAAGCGGCGGGCGAGACACCCATGTAGCCCGTCTCGATGGACCACTTCGCGGCCTGCTCGGGCGCGGTCATGAACTTGATGAGTTCAAGCGCGGCCTGCTTTTCCGCGTCGGTGGAGTCCTTGAAGAGGTAGAAATTGCCGCCGCCGGTGGGTGATCCCAAGCGTTCCTTGCCGGGCAGCATGGCAACACCGAAGTCGAACTCGGCATTGTTCTTGACCGCCGTAAGGTTGCCGGTGGAATGCCACATCATCGCGGTTTCACCCTCAAGGAAGGCTTGCCGCAGCGTGCCCCACTCCACGGTGCCCTCGGGCATGATACCGTGCTCGGTGGATAGCGACTTCCAGTATTCAAGCGCCTCGACCGTATCGGGATCGTCGAAATGGGTGGTCAGCCCGTCATTCGACATCAACTCCTGCCCGTTCTGGATCGCCAGGGCCTGGAACATCCAGTAGGGATAACCGGTCGAGGGGATCATCAGGCCGTGATGGTCGTCGCTTGTCAGGGCTTTGCCCATCTCCGCCAATTCGGCCCACGTTGTCGGCGCGGTTTCCGGGTCAAGCCCGGCCTCGCGGAACATGTCCTTGTTGTAATAGGCCACGATGGTCGACCGCTGGAACGGCACGCCCCATGTCTGGCCCTCGATCTTGCCGTTGGCCATCAGCGCCGGGTAGAAGCTGTTCAGCCATTCCTTCTCCGCCTTGGTCTCGGTCACATCTTCGAAGGGCACGATAAGGTCTTGCTCGATCAGGTCATAGGCGTCGATGGAAAACATCACGGCAAGCTGCGCCGGATCGCCGGATTCGAGTGCGGCAAGCGATTTGATGCGCGTGTCGTCATAGTTGCCAGCGTAGATCGCGTTGACGCTGATATCGGGGTTCTGCGCCTCGAACTCGGCGACGATTCCATCAACCACTTCGGTCAACGCGCCACCGACGGCGATGGGGTAATACATGGTCAGCTCGGTCTCGGCCGCGGCCGGATTGACGAGCGCGGTGGAGGCCGCCAATATGGCGGACACAGCAGTGATATGGGTCATTTCGAAAGGTCCTCTTTGACTGTTCGGGTTAAGGTGGGGGCCCTATGGCCATCCTCTGGCGCGGGATTTTGGCGAATGCGCGCCTTTGGATTCTGCTGCGGCTCCTTTTTCAGGCTTCGGGTGACGGAGTCGAAAAGGAGCCGGTTTTCCGATGGAATGACGACGCCGACCGTCTGGCCGGGCTGGAATTCGGCCGGGCCCGGCAGGATCGCGGCAAGCCCGTCCGCCGCCGGATGCGTGAGCGCCAGCCGGGTTTCGCCGCCGAGGTACTCGAAATCGTCGATCCGTGCATCAAGATCGCCTTGGCCGGCGGGCACAAGCAAAACGGCTTCCGGACGTGCGCCTATGATACATGTGTCGTCGTGGCCAAGCGCGGCCGCGTCGATCAGCGACATCGGCGGGTCGCCGATGAATTGGGCGGCAAAGGTGCTGGCCGGTCGCGCGTAAAGCTCGGATGGCGTGCCGACCTGTTCGATGCGGCCTTCTCGCATCAGCACGACATTGTCCGACAGGCTCATCGCCTCGCCCTGGTCATGGGTCACATAGACGACCGTCAGCGCCAGCTTGCGCGCCAGCGTTCGGATATCCCGGCGCACCGCGTGGCGCAGCTTGGCATCGAGATTCGACAGCGGCTCGTCCATCAGGCAAAGCGGCCGCTCCGCCACCGCCGCCCGTGCGAGCGCGACACGCTGTCTTTGCCCGCCTGAGAGTTCGGAGGGTTTGCGCCGCTCCAGCCCTTCCAGCCCGGTCATGGCAAGCACGTCTGACAGGCGTCTCTCACGCTCCGCGCGGCTGATCCGCCGCACCTTCAGTCCGAAAATCACGTTCTCGGCCACGCTGAGATGCGGGAAAAGCGCGTAGGACTGGAACACCATCGACAGGTTGCGTTGCGCGGCCGGCAGGGCCGTCACGTCACGGCCATCAATCCTGATGCGCCCTGTCTGAGGCTGCTCCAGCCCCGCGATCAGGCGCAGCATCGTGGATTTGCCGCAGCCCGAGGGACCTAGGATCGACAGGAAGGCACCTTGTGCCAGCTCAAGGCTGATATCGCGGACCCCGCCCTGTCCGTTCCATTGCCGCGTGAGGCTTTCAAGTGTCAGAAAGCTCATGTCTCCTCTCCCGCGATGATCAACCGGTCGCCAAGCGACTCCAGCAGGGCGGCGAAAGGCGCATCGGGCTTGGCCTCGGTCACGACAAGGTCGGCCTCGTCAAGATGGCCACCGACCGCCGGGGCGCGGCGCCCGAATTTCGACCTGTCCGCGACGAAAATGGACTGCCGGGCGTTTTCCTGTACCTTGCGGCGGATGCGCACCTCGGGGGCGTGGAAATCCAGCAGGGAGCCGTCGGTGTCGATCCCTGCGGCCCCGTAAATGGCGAAATCCGCGCGGTAGGCCCCGAAAAGCTCCTGTGCCAGCGGCCCCAGAACATCCCGATCCGGCAAGCGCAATTCCCCGCCGGGGATCACGATCCGCGCGCCGGGCGCCTCCGACAGGGCCATCGCCGCGTTCAGGTTGTTTGTGATTACGGTCAGGCCTTCCCGCTCGGCCAGCGCGGCGGCGACCACGGCGGGGGTCGTGCCGATGGAGAAAAACATCGTGGCCCCATCCGGGATCAGCCCCGCGACATGGGCCGCGATCCTCTGCTTGGCTGCCACGTTCAGCGAGGTGCGCGCCGAATAGGGCAGGTTCGAACTGCCTTCGATGAATTCGGCCCCGCCATGCAGGCGCCGCAGTTTTCCCTGCGCGCACAGCGCGTTGATATCGCGGCGGACGGTGTGGGCCGAAACGCGCAGGGCCTCTGCCAGTTCGTCCACCATGACCCGCCCATGGGATTGTGCCGTTTCGAGAATCGCCGACTGTCTGTTCATTCGTCGCCCCCTGTACGCTCGTATGAGCAAAAATTGTGACGGCTGAATGAAATCAATGCTCCTGAAAGCACTTGTTGTCTCTTTTCAGGGGTCAAGCCGCGTGATCGTTCCATGCGGCCATGGGAAAGGACAGATCCGGAAGATAGCGCGCCGCCATCCGAAGCCGTGGTGTATGCTTGCCGGATGGCGAACAGACCACTGCTTCTTGCAAATTGCGAATTCACCGAGCCTTCGGGCTCGCGGGCGCGGCAAAAGTTGGCAATACGGGCTGCCACGACAGCACTCCAAAGGTACCTGGAATGACCGCTTCGAACCGTTCGTACCGTCAGAATTCAAGGCGGAGAGTTGATCTTCGCGCCACGGTTGCCGGTTAGACGACGCTGCCATGGTCAATGCATCGCATCCGTCGACCTTCACGATCCAACCCCATGTGACGGCTCAGGCAGGAGCACTCTCCTTCAACCTGATATCCGGCTCCGCGAATGTGATTACTTGCCCGTCAGCGACGGTACCGGGCTCGATCAGCGCCTTCAATTCCGCGATGCCAAGATCCGGAAAATTCAGACCCATCGGGTGGAAACAGGCGAACCGCCGTCCAGGCTTGGGATCGAGACCCGGACGGATGTCGCGGGTTCCGAGTTTCAGACGATGGGCAATATCCCATTCCGTGGTCGCGCCGTCGATCCGGGTGACACCCCAGCAATGACCATCCTCGCATCTGCCGCCCTTTTCGCCCGGAAAGAAGAAACCGGTGATGTAGCCGACCTCGATCCCGGCGGCGCGGAGAGCGGCGATGAAGTAGGTGTTGATGTCCCCACAGGAGCCTTCCGTGAGGCCGCACTCCAAGGCAGGGATTATGTTGAACCCGTCGGTGGATCGCTTTTCCGGGTGACCGTAGGTGAAGCGACTGGCCACGTGGCCGGCCACAGCCCTGCCGCGCTCGAGGCCAGTATGATCGTCGGCAATCCCGGCGATCTCCGCCACCGGGTCGTCGGCATACCGGCTGAAGCGCGAGGCATGCGGTGTGAAGATCGCGTCCGGAGAGCGGTGCAGGTGCCATGCGGAGTTACCACGCCGCCGGGTATCAGAACCTCGCTTGCATGGTGGGCCAAGCGCGCGGAATAGGTCAGGTTCATGTGCCGGTACCTCTGTGCCGATGGTGCAATGCGTTGCCCCTGGTCATGCCATGTTCCATAGTTGGAACAGTAGCCCGGCCATGAAAGCGCCCGAGAGCGACAGGGCGATGTAGAGTGCGAAGACTTGGAGCCGGGCCAGTGCCCAGACCGCCAGCGCGGCCGGGATCGAGGTGACACCACCGGCCACGAGGAAGGCCATGCCCGCCCCCGGTGCCATCCCTTGCTCCATAAGCCCGCCCACGAGGGGAAGTGCCGCGTATCCATTGAGGTAAGCAGGGACCCCGACGAAAGTGGCCGCTACGACCGGCAGGAGCCCTTCGCCGCCAAGTGTCGATGTTACCGTCTCGGCCGGTATCCAGGCAAGCATCAGGCTCTCGAGGAGAAACGCCAGCGTCAGCCATTTCGCGAGGAAGAGCGTGGTCTTCGCCGCTTCGCGTCCGAATTTCGCGCGCCGCTCGGCCTCCTGCCAAAAACGCCAGACGACCGGCTTGGGTTCGCGGACCTTTGACCCGCCGCACCCGCCGTTTCCTATGCCCTCGCGGAGCGGATCCGAAAGCGCCCCGCTGCGGGCGAGAACGTGCACCACGATTCCGCCAAAGCTGCCGAGGCCGATGGCGGCAACGGTCTTGGCGA
Organism: Roseovarius halophilus (ex Wu et al. 2025); assembly: GCF_047086965.1. Taxonomy (NCBI): domain Bacteria; kingdom Pseudomonadati; phylum Pseudomonadota; class Alphaproteobacteria; order Rhodobacterales; family Roseobacteraceae; genus Roseovarius; species Roseovarius halophilus (ex Wu et al. 2025). Next base: position 13,430 of record NZ_JBKOTX010000138.1, read on the forward strand.
CCGCGAACTGCATGTCGAGCACACCGGCGGTCAGCACGAACATGGAGGGGTCCATGATCGGCGAGGCGAGCCAGAAGGCCATGACCGCCGAGAGGGGCACACCCATCGCCAGAAGCGCCGCGATGAGCGGGATGACACCGCAGGAACAGAAGGGAGAGAGCCCGCCCGCGAGCGCCCCGAAGACGATCATCAATAACGGCGCGCCGGTGAACGCTTTCGCGATAAGATTGTCCGCGCCCGTCGCGCCCGCCCACGCCGCGATGGCGATGGAGAGCAAGAGATAAGGCGCGGTTTTCAGAAGCGCGGCGCCTGCGAAGACCGCGCTATCGGCCGCCTGCATCGGATCGAAGATGGCGAGGATTGCGAGGATCGCCGCTGAGGCAAGCCAGACCCGCTGGTTAATCCAGAGGCTGCGGAGCACGGCGCGTTGCCCGGCTGTGGGAAGTGTCGTATCAGCCATCACTATATATCCAGTTTTATGGTTTTTTCGAGGTTAGAAAAGAGGGGCGTGCGCGTCATGCGGCATCCTCCGAAGGTGCCAGGGAAACACCGGAACAGCATTCCGCGGTCAGGAAGCTCAGGACTTGGTGCATCGCGGCGAAGTCCACGCGGTTCAGCACTTCGCGGCCCTGTTTCTCCTGCACTACGAGGCCCGCATCGACCAGTGTCGAGAGGTGATGCGCGAGCGTCGATGGTGCAAGACCGAGATGCGCGCCGATCTCGCCAACACGCAATCCTTCCTCTCCGGCTTTTACCAGAAGCCGGAAGATCGAGAGCCGGGCGTCATGGCCGAGGGCGGCCAGCGCCCTTGCAGGACGGCTGTTGATGCTCATGGGAGGAATATATAACTATTAAACTGGTTATGTCGACTCCTTTTTCGGTCTCGGACACCCCCGGCTTTTGGCTGAGGGATCGAGAGGCGTGCCTTGGCAGGCTGCGATGCCCGCGGCTGGCCTGTCTCCGGCCGCGGGCGGACCGGGGGGCCGGCGGACGTCGATCGTGACCGGGCCTGACCGGTGGGCGCCACATACCCCGCATCCGCTGCGCGACCCCGCGGGGCTACAACGCCTGCGCCTTGTCAGAGGCATGCGGCAGGATATAGGGCGTCCCGTCCGCCGGCGGCGTGTTGAGGCGCAGGTCGCAGTCATAGACCCGCGACAGTAGCGGCGAGGTGAGCACTTCGCGCGTGGGGCCCGCCGCCGCGATCCGCCCTGCCTGCATCACCGCGACGCTGTCGGCATACATCGCCGTGAGGTTGAGGTCGTGCATGACCGCGACGACCCCGCCGCCGGCCTGCGCGAACTCGGTCGCAAGCCGCATCACCGCCAGCTGGTGGCCGATATCCAGGCTCGAGACCGGCTCGTCCAGGAACAGCCAGGCGGGGCCGTCAACGGTCACGGGTTCCCAGACCTGCGCCAGCACCCGGGCCAGTTGCACACGCTGCTGCTCGCCGCCCGACAGGTCCTGGTAAAGCCGTTCCGCCATGTGCGCCATGCCGACACGCTCGAGCGCGCGGCGCGGCAGGTGCGGCCTGTCGGCATGCGCCCCGGCCCCGTGGCCGATGCGCACCACCTCGATTACGGTGAAGGGGAAGGCCAGCCGCGAGGCCTGCGGCAGCACCCCCCGCCGCGCTGCCAGCGCCACCGCGTTGGCCGTGCCCACCGTCAGCCCGTCGAGGGCGACCGCGCCGCGGGCTGGGATCTCGCCGGTGAGCGCGCGCAGCAGCGTCGTCTTGCCCGAGCCGTTGGGCCCGACGATGGCGGTCATCCCGCCCGACCGGGCACTGAAATCCACCCCGTGCAGAACGGGCGACCGGCCGAACCGGACCGAGACCTGCCGAGCCCGCAGCGTCACAGTGCCACCTGTCCGTGCCGCCGCAGCAGGATCCACAGGAAGACCGGCGCGCCCAGCACCGCGGTGACGATCCCGATGGGCAGCTCGGCCGGCGCGATGATCACCCGGCTGATCATGTCGGCGCCCAGCAGCAGGCTCGCCCCCAGCAGCGCGCTGTTGACCAGCAGCGGGCCGTGATCGGGCCCGGTGGCCAGCCGCAGCAGGTGCGGCACCACGATCCCGACAAAGCCGATCCCGCCCGACACCGCCACCGCGGCGCCCGTCGCGGCGGCCACGGCGAGGATCGCGGCGTTCTTGACCTGCTGCACGTTGAGCCCGAGGTGTAGCGCGGTCGCCTCGCCCAGCGCCAGGCCATTCAGGCCCCGCCCCAGGAGCGGCGCGCCCCCCGCGGCCAACAGGATGACAGGCGCGGCGGTGGCCACCTTGCCCCATGTCGCGCCGGCCAGCGACCCGAGCCCCCAGAAGGTGAGGTCGCGCAACTGCTGGTCGTCGGCAGCATAGACCAGCAGCCCGGACACCGCGCCCGACAACGCCCCGAGCGCGATGCCGGCCAGCAGCATCGTCGCCACCGAGGTGCGCCCGCCCCGCGTGGCCACCGCGTAGAGCATCAAAACCGAGGCCCAGCCCCCGAGGAACGCCGCCGCGGGGACCATGTAGATGCCCAGCAGGCCCTGCAGAGCCGGCGGCAGCAGCCCGCCCAGCACGATGGCCCCCACAGCGCCCAGCCCCGCGCCGGCACTGACGCCGACGATGCCCGGATCGGCCAGCGGATTGCGGAAAAGGCCCTGCATCACCGCGCCGGAGACGGCCAGCGCCGCGCCCACCAGCGCGCCGAGCACGACCCGCGGCAGGCGCACTTCCCACAGGATGACGCGCGTCACCGGGTCGGAGAAAATGCTCATTGACGCCACCCACGCGGAAGAGACCCGCGTGGTGGTGGTGGACGGAAACAAGGTTGA
>NZ_JBKOTX010000139.1:0-16214 GCF_047086965.1 Roseovarius halophilus (ex Wu et al. 2025)
GAGGGCGACGGGGGCAGCGCCCCCACCTACCCCGCCGCCGTGCGCCCGCGCCGGTCGGCGCGCAGCGCCGCGTACAGCACGTGGTTGCGCCACCGCCCGTTGATCTGCAAATAGCTCTGCGCCACGCCCTCGTACTTGAAGCCGGATTTTTCCAGCAACCCGCGCGAAGCCACGTTCTCGGGCAGGCAGGCCGCCTCGATGCGGCTCAGGTCCAGCCGGGTGAAGGCGTGATGCACCACCGCGAGGATCGCCTCGCGCATGTAGCCCTGCCGGGCGAAGCGCGCGCCGGTCCAGTAGCCCAGCGTGCCGGACTGGGCCGGCCCGCGGCGGATGTTGTCCAGCGTGATCGCGCCCACCAGCACCTGGTCCTCGCGCCGGATCAGGAAAAGCGGCACCGCCGTCCCGGCGGCGATGGAGCGTTGCGCCCAGTAGACCCTGTTCGAGAACCCCTTGCGCGACAGGTGATCGGCGGCCCAGAGCGGCTCCCAGGGGACGAGGAAATCCGCGCTTGCCTCCCGCAGGGCCGCCCAGTCCCGAAAATCGGTGAGCACCGGCTGGCGCAGGGTCAGACGTTCCGTCTCGATCCTGAACTTCCGGCGCGGCATGAACATCAGGCCGCGCGCCTTTCGTCCAGCGCCTGCAGGCTCGGGGCGTCCTCCACCGGGCCGTAGAGCGCCATCGCGGCAGGGGCCCGGCCGGAAATGTCCGCGGCCAGGTCACGCACCTCCGGCAGCGTCACGGCGTCGATCTTGGCCACGACCTCCTCGATCGTGGGCACCCGGCCCCGGATCTGCAGCATCCGCGCCATGCGCTCGGCCCGGTTCGACGGGCTCTCCAGCCCCATCAACAGCCCCGCCTTCATCTGCGCGCGCGCGCGCTCGACTTCGGCCTCGCTCAGGTCCTCGGCGGTGCGCTTGATCTCGTCCACCGTGATGCCCACGAGGTCACCCATCTGGTCGGCCGAGGTGCCCCCGTAGATCGTCGTCATGCCGGTATCGGCATAGGCCCCGGCCTGCGCGAAGATCGTGTAGCACAGGCCGCGCCGCTCGCGGATTTCCTGGAACAGGCGCGAGGACATCGACCCGCCCAGCGCCGTGGCATAGATCTGGCCCGCGTAAAGGCGCGGATCGGCATAGTCCGGGCTTTCGAATCCCAGCGCGAAATGCGCCTGCTCCAGCGCCTTCACGTTCCGGCTTTCACCGCCGGCGAAGCGCGCGCGCGACGGCTCGGAGGCCTGCGAGGACCCCATGTCCCCGAAGAACCCTTCGGCAGCCCGTACCAGCGCGTCGTGATCGACCGCCCCCGCGGCGGCAAGGATCATCTGGCCGGGATGATACTGCTCGGCCACGAAGGTCTCGAGGTCGGCCCGGGCAAAGCCCTTCACCCGCGCCTCGGGCCCGAGGATCGTGCGCCCGAGCGGATGATCGGGATACGCCTTTTCCTGCAACCAGTCGAAGATGATGTCGTCGGGCGTGTCCAGAACCTGCCCGATCTCCTGCAGGATAACGCCGCGCTCCACCTCGATCTCGCGCGGCTCGAAAACCGGCTGGCGCAGGATATCGGCCACCACGTCCAGCGCCAGCGGCACGTCGTCCTTCAGCACGCGCGCGTAATACGCCGTGACCTCGCGGCTGGTATAGGCGTTGATATAACCGCCCACATCCTCGATCGCCTCGGCGATCTGCAGCGCGCTGCGCCGCTTCGTACCCTTGAACGCCATGTGTTCGAGGAAATGCGCGATGCCGTTCTGCTCGGCGCGCTCGTGCCGCGCCCCGGCCAGCACCCAGACCCCGACCGCGGCCGATTCAAGCCCCGGCATGTGCTCCGTCGCCACGCGGAACCCGTTGGAAAGTGTCGTCAGTTCAACCGTCAAGTCGCACACCGTTGCTTTATGAATGTCTCCAGCGCGGACAGGTCGTTTTCCAACCGGCTCACGCGTTCCGGGCGCTCGTACAGGTCCGCCATGCGCTCGGGCAAGGGCGGATGCAGGCCGCTCGCCTCTTCCACCGCCGCCGGGAACTTCGCCGGGTGCGCGGTGGCCAGCGTGATCATCGGCACGCCGGCGCGGCGCTGTTCCTCGGCCACCTTCACCCCCACGGCCGAATGCGGGCACAGCAACTCGCCCGAGCGATCGTGCGTGGCCCGGATCGCGGCGCGGGTTTCCTCCTCGTCGCAGCGCCCGCTGTCGAACGCCTCGCGCAGGGCTTCCAGCGCCCCCTGGCTGACCTTGAAACCGCCCGCCTTCAGCTCGTCCATCACCTGCGCCACCGCGCCCCCGTCCTGACCATAGGCGTAGTAAAGCGCACGCTCGAAATTGGAACTCACCTGGATGTCCATCGACGGGCTGATCGTGGGCATGACCCCGTCGGGCGTGTATTCCCCCCCGGTCAGGCAGCGGTGCAGGATGTCGTTGCGGTTCGTGGCAACGACCAGCCGGTCGATCGGCAGGCCCATGCGCTTGGCGATATAGCCCGCGAAAATGTCCCCGAAATTGCCCGTCGGCACGGTGAAGCTCACCTTGCGGTGCGGCGCGCCGAGGCTGACGGCGGCGGTGAAGTAATAGACCACCTGCGCCAGCACGCGCGCCCAGTTGATCGAATTGACGCCGGCCAGCCGCACCGCGTCGCGGAAGTCGAAGTCGTTGAACATGTCCTTCACGCGCGCCTGGCAATCGTCGAAATGCCCGTCCAGCGCGACGGCGTGCACGTTGCCCTCGCCGGGCGTGGTCATCTGGCGGCGCTGCACCTCGCTCACCCGGCCATGCGGGTACAGGATGAACACGTCCACCGCGTCCAGACCGCGGAACGCCTCGATCGCCGCCGACCCGGTATCGCCGCTCGTGGCGCCGACGATGCACACCCGGTGCCCCGACCGCTTGAGCGAGGCCTCGAAAAGCTGGCCGATCAGCTGCATCGCGAAATCCTTGAAGGCCAGCGTCGGGCCATGGAACAACTCCAGCAGGAAATGCCCCGGTTCCAACTGCACCAGCGGTGCGCGCGCCGCGTGGCCGAACCCGGCATGGGCGCGCGCGATGATGCCGCGGAATTCCTCCTCGGTGAAGGCGTCGCCGATATAGGGCCGCATGATGCGGAACGCGGCTTCCTCGTAGCTCGCGCCTTCAAGCGCCGCGATCTCGTCCGTACTCATCCGCGGGATCGATTCGGGCAGGTACAGCCCGCCGTCGCGGGCCAGACCGGTCAGCATCGCCTCCTCGAAGCTCAAAGCCGGGGCCCGCCCCCGTGTCGAGATGTATTTCATGGCGTCCAGCCCCCTTGCGTGCGGCGCGTGCGCCACAGGAAATATACGGTCATGACCAGCCAGATCGCGGCCAGTGAAAACCAGGTGATCGCGTATTCCAAGTGATCGTTCGGGATGTGATCGGTGTCCACCGGCAGCGGCGTCACGTCCGTGTCGGATTGCGACAACCGTCGCGCGACCACCAGCACCGGCCCGGTGTCCAGCACATCGGCCATCTGCCCGATATCGCGCGCAAACCACGTGTTGCCGGCCACGTCGTTCTCGGGGGTCGAGTCGTTGCGGTCATCCGGCCAGTGCAGGTTGCCCGTGACCGTCACCCTGCCCTGCGGCGGCGCGGACAGTTCGGTTTCCAGTTCCAGAAACCCGCGGTCGACAAGGATGCGCCGCCCGTCAGCCGTTTCGAAGGGCGAGATGATGAGGTGACCGGCGCCCACGCGCTTGCGGCTCACCAGCACGCGCAGGGCGCCCTGCCGGAAATTGCCCGTGATCTCGACCGGGCGGTACTTGTCTTCGGCGGCGGCGGGCTGCGCCGGCAAGGGCCCCGGCGCGGCCGCGATGGTGGCCTCGATCTCGGCCAGCACGCCCTCTTTCCAGGCCAGGCGCTGCACCTGCCAGACACCGAGGCTCACCAGCACGGCAACCCCGGCGAGCCCGAAAAGAATCGGCACGATCATGTTGCGCAAGGGCCGGTCCTCCAAATGAAAAGGGTGCGTGAAATCACGCACCCTACCCGTTTCGTGTAGGGTGGGGCCGCCCCCACCGGCGCGTTCAGCCGCCCCAGATATAGATGGAGGCGAACAGGAACAGCCAGACAACGTCGACGAAGTGCCAGTACCATGCCGCGGCCTCGAACCCGACGTGGTTTGTCGGGGTGAAGTGCCCGCGCAGCACCCGCATCAGGCACACGAAGAGGAAAATCGTCCCGATCACGACATGCGCGCCGTGAAAGCCCGTCGCCATGAAGAAATTCGCGCCGTAGATGTTGCCCGAGAACCCGAACGAGGCGTGCGTGTACTCGTACACCTGGAACACGGTGAAGAGCGCGCCGAGCGCGATCGCGAGAATCAGCCCCCATTTCAGGTCATTGCGGTTATTCTCATGCACCAGCGCGTGGTGCGCCCACGTGGCCGCGCAGCCCGAGCAGAGCAGGATCAGCGTATTGATCAGCGGCAGATGCCACGGGTCGAACGTCTCGATCCCCGCGGGCGGCCAGACGCCGTCCTTGATCGGGGACATCTCGCCCATCGGGTACATGGCGTGTTTGAAGAAGCTCCAGAACCACGCCGCGAAGAACATGACCTCGGACATGATGAACATGATGAAGCCATAGCGCAGCCCGATCCGCACCACCGGGGTGTGGTCGCCGGCCTGGTTCTCCTTCACCGTGTCCGACCACCAGCCGAACATGACATAGAGGACACCCACCAGCCCGATCAGGAACATCCAGGGCTGATTGCTGTCAACCCGCGGCGAAATCATCAGGACCGCCCCGAACAGCATGACGAAGCCCGCCAGCGAAGCCAGGAACGGCCAAATGGACGGGTTCAGGATGTGGTAATCGTGGTTCTTTTCATGTGCCATTTTTTGGTATCCCTCGTCGAAGGCGTCGTCAGTTCAGCGTTGTACCGTTTTCCTGCGCCGGCGCAAGCGCGGCCTGCGTTTGCTCGGGCAGGTCGGTCTGGTAGAACGTGTAGCTCAGCGTGATCGTGTGCGTGTACTTGGCGTCGCGATCGGTCGTGATATCGGGGTCCACGTAGAAAGTCACGGGCATTTCAACACGTTCGCCGGGCTGCAGCACCTGCTGGGTGAAGCAGAAACAGTCGATCTTGGTGAAGAAGCCGCCCGCCTCGTAGGGCGTGACGTTGTACGACGCTCTGCCGGCAACCGGTTCGTCGGTGGGGTTGTACGCTTCGTAGAAGGCCAGCCCGGTCTCCCCGATCTTCAGTTCCATTTCACGCTCGACGGGCTTGAATTCCCACGGGAAGTCACGCTCCTTGCTCGCATCGAACCGCACGGTGATCGTCTCGTCCAGCACCTCGTCCGAGCCCGCCTCGGCCACGCCGGTCACGCCGCCGAAACCGGTCACGCGGCAGAACCAGTCATAGAAGGGGACGGCGGCCCATGCCAGCGCCCCCATCGTCACCACGACTCCGACCAGACGCACCACGGTGCGGGTCTTGCCATCCATCGCCATCAGTTCGCCTCCTCTGTACCGGGTGTCGCGAAATCCTCGTTCGTGACCTTCACGACCGTCAGCCCGAAAACCAGCGCCACCAGCGCCACCAGAACCAGCCCCAGCCCAAGGTTGCGGCCGAAACGGCGCTTGTGCAGCTCATGCTGTTTCGACAGCGCCATCACCACCCCCCGAGGCCAAGCGGCATCGCCACGCGCTCCAGCGCGATGGCACCGAAATGCGCGAAAAGGTAATAGAGCGACAGGCGGAAGAACCGTTTCTCGACGGCATATCCGTCAGCATCCGCGGTCGCCTCGTCGCGGCGCCAGATGCGCACCGCGCCTGCCATGAACAATGCGTTCAGAACAACCGCCACGGCCAGGTAGACGGGCCCGCCGATGGCCGTCGCGGCCGTCCCTATCGCCAGCACGGCCAGCAGCAGCGTGTAGACCACGATATGCGCCCGTGTCGCGCGCCGGCCATGCGTGACCGTCAGCATCGGCACGCCCGCATCGTCGTAATCCGACCGCATGAACAGCGCCAGCGCCCAGAAATGCGGCGGCGTCCACATGAAGATCAGCGCGAACATCAGCACGGATTCCAGCGTGATGTCGCCCGTCGCGGCCGCCCAGCCGATCATCGGCGGAAACGCCCCCGCGGCCCCGCCGATCACGATGTTCTGCGGCGTCCAGCGTTTCAGCCACATCGAGTAGACCACGACGTAGAAGAAGATGGTGAAGGCCAGCAGCGCGCCCGCCAGCAGGTTCGTGGCCAGCGACAGCAGCACCACCGAGAAACCCGCCAGCGCCATGCCGAACGCGAATGCCTCGTCCCGCGTGATCCGGCCCGACGGGATGGGCCGGGTGCGCGTGCGCTTCATCACGGCGTCGATGTCGGCGTCCCACCACATGTTGAGCGCCCCCGAGGCACCGCCGCCCACGGCGATGAACAGGATCGCGGCGAAACCGATCAGCGGGTGCACGCCCGCCGGTGCCGCGATCAGACCCACGACGGCCGTGAACACGACCAGCGTCATCACGCGCGGCTTGAGCAGGGCGAAGAAATCCCGGACCCCGGCTTCGTCGTCCTGCGCGGCCGCGGCGGTGCTGTTGATGCTTGCGTCGGTCATTGTCACGTCGTCACTTTCAAAGCGGCGGCGCTACTGGCCGCCCTGCGCCGCCCGGCGCGGCCGGGGCCACGCCCCGGCCCGTCGGGATTACTCGGCCGAGGCCACTTTCACGTCGCGCGGCGTCCCGGCATATTCCTCGATCGCGCCGTCAAGCCAGCGGTCGTATTCTTCCTGGCTCACGACCTTCACGGTGATCGGCATGTAGGCATGATCCTTGCCGCACAGCTCGCTGCACTGGCCGAAATAGATGCCTTCCTTGTCAGCCTCGAACCACAGTTCGGCCAGCCGCCCCGGTACGGCGTCCTGCTTCACGCCAAAGGCCGGGATGGTCCAGCTGTGGATCACGTCCGCCCCGGTCACGCGCATCACCACCGTCTTGCCCTTGGGCACGACGACGGCGGTGTCGGTGGCCAGCAGGTACTCGTCCTCGTTGTAGCCGTATTCCGCCAGTTCCTCCTTGGGCAGCATGAAGCTCTCGAAACCGAAATCGTGGTCGGTGTACTCGTAGCCCCAGAACCACTGGTAGCCGGTGACCTTGATGTTGATGTCGCCTTCGGGGATTTCCTGCTGCTTGAACAGCACCGGCAGCGAGAACGCCCCGATGAACACGAGGATCACGATCGGCACCACCGTCCAGGCGACCTCCAGCGGCGAATTGTGGGTGAAGCCCGCCGGGTTCGGGTTGGCCTTGCGGTTGTAACGCACCATCACGATCAGCAGCAGCGCGCAGACGAACAGCGTGATGGCCGTGATGATGATCAGTATCATGCCGTCCAGCCATTGCAGGTCGCGGGCGAGGTCGGTCGCCGCGGGCTGGAATCCCTTGCCGCCAGGTTCCGGCTTGCCGACGGACTCGAGCCCCTCCTGCGCAAGCGCGGGGGCGGCGGAGAAGGCGGCCGAGGCCGCCAGAAGGCTGGAAATTAGTCGCATTGTGCACCCTGATCGGTTAGCGGTTATTCACGTCCTGAACGGGGACGGCCGCCAATGCGGGCGGACTCCCGTTGTTTCAACGATGCTATGAACCATATTCTGTCTCACCAGACAAGAAAGACCATTGCGGCAAACGGACGCTTTTTTGATTCAGATCAAATCGCTGCGTGCCCCGCGACAGGAGCCACCGATGCAAGATCAGCCCTTCCGCCCCTTCGAAACCGCGCTTGACCGCGACACCGCGCTCGCGCGGCTGCGCGACGCCACGACGGGCGCCGACGACGGCGAACTCTTCCTCGAACGCCGCCGCGCCGAGGCGCTGGTCTTTGATGACGGCAGGGTCAAGACCGCCTCCTATGACGCGTCCGAGGGCTTCGGCCTGCGCGCCGTTCGCGGCGAGGTCGCGGGCTACGCCCATTCGTCCGACATATCCGAGGCCGCTCTGGCGCGCGCCGTGGAAACCGCCCGGCTGGCCGTGGGCGACGGCGGCGGCACGCTGGCCGCCGCGCCGCCGCGCACGAACAAGCACCTGTACACCGGGGCCGATCCGATCGCCGGCGCGGCCTTTCCCGTCAAGCTCGACACACTGCGCGAGATCGACGCCTTCGCGCGCGATCTGGACCCGCGCGTCGTGCAGGTGTCCGCCACCATCGCCGCCTCGCACCAGGAGGTCGTGATCCTTCGGCCCGACGGCACCGAGGTCGCCGATACCCGGCCGATGACCCGGCTGAACGTGTCCGTGATCGTCGAACAGGACGGCCGGCGCGAACAGGGCAGCGCCGGCGGCGGCGGGCGCATCGGGCTGGACGGGCTGATCGACGCGACGGACTGGCAGGCCAAGACGCGCGAGGCGCTGCGCATCGCGCTGGTGAACCTGCGGGCCGAGGCAGCCCCGGCGGGCGTGATGGACGTCGTTCTCGGGCCCGGCTGGCCCGGCATCCTGCTGCACGAGGCGATCGGCCACGGGCTGGAGGGCGATTTCAACCGCAAGGGCAGTTCGGCCTTCGCCGGGCTCATGGGCCAGCGGATCGCGGCGCCCGGCGTGACCGTTCTGGATGACGGCACGATCCCTGACCGGCGCGGCTCGCTCACCGTGGATGACGAGGGCACGCCCTCGGGCCGGAACACCCTGATCGATGACGGCATCCTCGTGGGCTACATGCAGGACCGGCAGAACGCCCGCCTGATGGGCGTATCACCCACCGGCAACGGCCGCCGCGAATCCTATGCCCATGCGCCGATGCCGCGCATGACCAATACCTACATGCTGGGCGGCGATGCGAGCCCCGACGACTTGGTGTCCGATCTGGGGGACGGCATTTATGCCGTGGGCTTCGGCGGCGGACAGGTGGACATCACCAACGGCAAGTTCGTCTTTTCCTGCACCGAGGCCTACCGCGTGCAGGATGGCAAGATAGGCGCGCCGGTGAAGGGCGCCACGCTGATCGGCGACGGCGCGACGGCGCTGCAGCAGATCCGCGGCCTCGGCAATGACATGGCGCTCGACCCGGGCATGGGCAATTGCGGCAAGCAGGGCCAATGGGTGCCCGTGGGCGTGGGCCAGCCCACCGTGATGATCGGCGGGCTGACGGTCGGGGGGTCCGCGGCGGGCTGACCGCCGCCCCGCCGCGATGCCGACCGGGCGCGGCGATCCATCTCGAAACATTTCATGCGTCTTTTCAAGATCTTGGGCGGAATTTTCGAAAAAACCGCGGCCCGGCGTATTTTGGTTTACCGCCCATTAACCGACCGCGCCCAATAGTGCTCATGCAATCAGGCGGAGCCACGATGTCCGAGGACGTACATCCTTCCACTCACCCCCCACTCCCACCCACCACGGAAGATGATCGGGTGTCGTGGCTTCGTCTGTTGCGCTCGCGCCGGGTTGGTCCCTCCACCTTCTTCCGGCTCATGCACGAACACGGCTCGGCAATCGCCTCTCTCGACGCGCTGCCCGACGTGGCCCGCGCCGCCGGGGTCGACGATTACGAGCCCTGCCCCGTCGACACGGCCCGGGCGGAACTCGAGGCCGGCCGCGAAGCCGGCGCGCGGCTCGTCTCCGTCGCCGATCCGGACTACCCTGCCGACCTCAGGGAACTGGCCGATGCCCCGCCGCTCCTGTGGGCGCTCGGCGACCTGTCGTTGCTGGCGCGCCCGCTTGTCGCGCTGGTGGGCGCCCGCAACGCCTCCTCTCTCGGCACCCGGATGGCACGGTCGCTTGCCGCCGACCTCGGCGGCAAGGGACAGGTCATCGTCTCGGGGCTGGCCCGCGGCGTCGACGCGGCGGCCCACGCCGCGGCCCTCGACACCGGCACCGTCGCCGTGATGGCCGGCGGGGTCGACGTGATGTACCCCGCCGAGAATGCGCGGCTGGCCGGGGATATCGCGGCCACCGGCCTGCGCCTGTCGGAGCAGCCCATGGGGCTCACGCCGCGCGCCCGGGAATTCCCGCGCAGGAACCGCATCATAAGCGGCCTGTCACGTGCCGTTGTCGTGATCGAGGCGGCGGCCAAGTCAGGCTCCCTGATCACGGCGCGCACCGCGCTCGACCAGGGGCGCGAGGTGCTGGCCGTGCCCGGCCACCCGTTCGACGCGCGTGCGGCGGGGTGCAACATGCTATTGCGTGACGGGGCGCGCCTCGTGCGCAACGCCGACGACGTGATGGAGGCCTTGCCCACCACCGACGCGCCGGCGCGCCAGCCCGAATTATCGCTTGACGACGTGCCGACCCCGCCCCCCGAAAAACGCGGCCTGGCGGAAACGGCGGCGCTGCACGGCCGTATCCTCGAACGGCTCGGCCCGTCCCCGCTGGCCGAGGATCAGCTCATCCGCGATCTGGCCGCGCCGGCCCGACAAGTCGCGCCGGCCCTGCTCGACCTCGAACTCGACGGCCGCATCACGCGGGCGCCCGGCGGGCTTGTCTCGCGTGCCCGATGACGCGCCAAGCCCCCGGGAGTGTCCACAACGAAAGCACGTCACTGGCCGCATGACGCCCTCTCGCAAGCCGCATTGACAATTCCTCTTGCCAGCCCACATGGTGCGCCGCCATAAGTTGCGCCCCGAGTCGAAAGGAATTTCAATGCCCGTCGTTGTCGTCGAATCCCCGGCCAAGGCCAAGACAATCAACAAGTATCTGGGGTCCGACTACACGGTTCTGGCGTCCTACGGTCACGTGCGCGATCTGCCGCCGAAGGACGGATCGGTCGATCCGGAAGATGACTTCGCGATGACATGGGAGGTCGGCACCGATTCGCGCAAGCACGTCAAGGCCATCGCCGACGCGCTCAAGGACGACAACGAGCTCATCCTCGCCACCGACCCCGACCGCGAGGGCGAGGCGATAAGCTGGCACCTGGAGGAGGCGCTTCGCAAGCGTCGCGCCATCAAGAAGGACACCGAAGTCAAGCGCGTCGTGTTCAACGCGATCACCAAGTCCGCCGTCACCGAGGCGATGCAGAACCCGCGAGACATCGACGCCCCGCTGGTCGAGGCCTATCTCGCGCGCCGCGCGCTCGATTACCTCGTGGGCTTCAACCTGTCGCCCGTGCTCTGGCGCAAGCTGCCCGGCGCCAAGTCCGCCGGTCGGGTGCAATCGGTCTGCCTGCGCCTCATCGTCGAGCGCGAGATGGAGATCGAGGCCTTCGACCCGCGCGAATACTGGTCGGTCAAGGCGCGCCTCGCCACGCCGCGCGGGCAGGAATTCGAGGCGCGGCTGACGCGGCTGGCCGGCAACAAGCTGGACAAGTTCGACCTCGGGAACGCGACGCAGGCCGAACTGGCGGTGCAGGCGGTCACCTCCCGCGCGCTCAGCGTCACCTCGGTCGAGGCCAAGCCGGGCACGCGCAACCCGTCGGCGCCCTTCATGACCTCGACGCTGCAGCAGGAAGCCTCGCGCAAGTTCGGCATGGGCGCGCGCCAGACGATGTCGGCGGCACAGCGCCTCTACGAGGCCGGGCTGATCACCTACATGCGGACCGACGGCATCGACATGGCCCCCGAGGCCGTGCACGCCGCCCGCGACGCCATCAAGGACCGCTACGGCGCGCAATACGTGCCCGACAGCCCCCGCATGTACAAGAACAAGGCCAAGAACGCGCAGGAAGCGCACGAATGCATCCGGCCCACCGACATGACGCGCGACGCCAAGGCGATCAACGTGTCCGAACAGGATCAGCGCAAGCTCTATGACCTGATCTGGAAACGCACGCTGGCCTGCCAGATGGCGGCGGCCCGGCTGGAGCGTACGACGGTCGAGATCGGCAGCGAGGATGCGCAAGTCGGCCTGCGCGCGACCGGCCAGGTCGTGCTTTTCGACGGGTTCATGCGCGTCTACGAGGAAGGCCGCGACGATCGCGACGCGAAAGATGGCGACGATGACGAGAACCGCCTGCCCCAGATCACCGAGGGCGAAAAGGCCGATTTCGCGGCCAGTTCGCTGCGCGACCAGTTCACCAAGGCCACCGAGGGCAAGGCCGACGCCGCGACCGAACAGGCCGCCGGCCAGGGTGATCAGACGCACCGCAGCGACGGCGCCGTGCTGGCACCCAACGAGGCCGTGCTTGCGCTGCAGCACTTCACCCAGCCCCCGCCGCGCTACACCGAGGCGACGCTGGTCAAGAAGATGGAGGAGCTGGGCATCGGTCGCCCCTCCACCTATGCCAGCGTGCTGGGCACGATCCAGGACCGTGAATATGTCCGCAAGGAGGGCAACCGCCTGATCCCCGAGGACAAGGGCCGTATCGTCACGATCTTCCTGCTCAACTTCTTCCGCAAGTACGTGGGCTACGAGTTCACCGCCAACCTCGAGGAAGAGCTCGACAACGTCAGTTCGGGCGAGATGGATTACAAGCAGGTGCTCAGCCGTTTCTGGCGCGATTTCTCCGCCGCCATCGCCGAAACGTCGGAACTGAGGATCTCGCAAGTGCTCGACGTTCTGGACGACGCGCTCGCGCCCCAGCTCTATCCCCCGCGCGAGGACGGGTCCGACCCGCGCATCTGCCCGCTCTGCGGCGAGGGGCGGCTGCACCTCAAGACGTCGCGCAGCGGCGGTTTCGTGGGCTGCGGCAACTACCCCGAATGCCGCTACACGCGGCCCATCGGCGGCGATGCTGACGAGAACGGCGACCGTGTGCTCGGCGAGGATGCCGGCGACGAGATCACGCTGCGCTCGGGCCGCTTCGGCCCGTACGTGCAGCGCGGCGAGGCGACCGAGGACAACAAGAAGCCGCCGCGCGCCTCTTTGCCCAAGGGCTGGTCGACGGAAGCGATGGACCTTGAAAAGGCGCTCACGCTGCTGAGCCTGCCACGCGAGGTGGGAAAACACCCGGATGACGGCGAACCGGTCGAGGCAGGGATCGGCCGCTACGGGCCTTACGTGCGGCACGGCCGGCTCTATGCCAATCTCAAGGAGGTCGATGACGTCTTCACGATCGGCATGAACCGCGCGGTGGAGGAACTGGCCAAGAAGGCCGCCTCGCGCGGGCAGGGCCGCGCGGCGGCGAAGCCGCTCAAGGAACTGGGCGAGCACCCTCAGGAGGGCGGGCCCGTCAACGTCATGGACGGCCGCTACGGCCCTTATGTCAAGTGGAACAAGGTCAACGCCACCCTGCCCAAGGAGACCGACCCGGCGGATGTCACCATGGACATGGCCGTGGACCTGATCGCCGAGAAGGCCGCCAAGAAGGGCAAGGGTGGCAAATTGCCGGCCAAAAGGAAAGCGACAACCAAATGAAGCGTCTGCCCTTCGTGTGCTGTTGCGCTTTAGGCAGCGTCAATCAAGATAGAATCCGCTCGCCCCTAGAAACTGCAGGCACGCATGCAGGCGCGGTGAGTTAATTTTGCGTGGGCTCCCGTGAGTGTAGATCGGCATTGCTGGAAAGTGGGAGCGTAGTTGGGGCATCAGAGAAAAGAAGCGATCCAAGGATAAAGCCACGGCCGCCGGCTTGTATTTCTTCAAAGCGGCAATGAGCGCATTCTCATCGACGGTGTCGTGACGATACAGCGAGAGCAGAAAACGGTAGTCAGGCCACATCCCGCCCAATTTTTCAAGCTCACTCAGACTGTAGACGTGGAAGCCGATACGCTCTGCTATGTCGGCACTGGCAAAACGTGTCTCGAATGCTTCGATCAGAACCTCTGGTGTCAAAGGCAACTTGGTGTCTGTGGTCAGAACAACACCGGGGCGCGATTCCAACCATTCGGCAAGCATCTGGAAATCTAGCCGCGTTAGTCCCGCTGACTGCTCGGCTTCCAAGAAGGCGATTCTGTTTGCTGGTACCCGGTCAAATTCGTCAAAATCATGAGCAACCACGAGGGAGCCGTCCGCGAGTTGCTGAAAATCGAGTTCGAACACCCTACGCCCGCTGGCATGGCTGTCCCTTATTGCCTCCCAGCTGTTGGTGTAGGGTAAGTCCTTCACCGCTCCCCCGGCGTGCGCGATATCAAGACAACACCGCGCCTCATCGAGATCATCATGATAGCGAATGTTTGTGTCCCAAACTATTTTAGGATCCGTGATCGCGCTGTCTCTCTCAAGTCTTCTACAAACGCGGGGCACCTCTGCAAATAGGTTTTCGTAAACAACCCAACTCTCGACCAGAAGTACGGCAGTGGCCACCATCAGCAGTAGAATACGAAACATGCGAAGAGATTTCCGTAAGCGACGGGAGGCTTGAGGGTATCGAGATCGGATTCAACGAACAAGGCCCAATCTGGTTGTATAATCTTTATCCTCCACAATCGAACCTGCGAAGAGAGTGCAGATTTCTCGGCTCTAAACCGACAACGGACTACAAGCACCTTTTTCTTCGCTCAGACGTGGCAGGCAAAGTTGACTCTGCCCGCGCGCCCGCCCCATACCATGGCCAACCTGGACACGAGGAGGGTTATTCCCATGAACAAGGTCTACGGCTCGGCGGCCGCGGCGCTGGACGGGCTTTTGCATGACGGTATGCTGATCGCCGCGGGGGGCTTCGGCCTGTGCGGCATTCCCGAACTGCTGTTGCAGGCGATCAAGGACGCGGGCACGCGCGATTTGACCTTCGCCTCGAACAACGCGGGAGTGGATGATTTCGGCATCGGCATCCTGCTGCAGACGCGGCAGGTGAAGAAGATGATGAGCTCCTACGTCGGCGAGAACGACACCTTCATGCAGCAATATCTCAGCGGCGAGCTGGAGCTGGAATTCAACCCACAGGGCACGCTGGCCGAGCGGATGCGCGCCGGCGGCGCGGGCATCCCCGGCTTCTACACCAAGACAGGCGTCGGCACGCAGATCGCCGAGGGCAAGGAACACAAGGATTTCCCCACCGGCCCCAACGGCCAGCCCGAGACCTACATCCTCGAACGGGGCATTTTTGCCGATCTGTCCATCGTCAAGGCGTGGAAAGCCGACACCACGGGCAACGCGATCTTCCGCAAGACCGCGCGTAACTTCAACCCGCCCGCGGCCATGTGCGGCAAGACCTGCGTCATGGAGGTCGAGGAGATCGTCGAGCCCGGCGCGCTGGAACCGGATGCCATCCACCTGCCCGGTATCTACGTGCATCGGCTCATCGAGGGCGATCACGAGAAGCGCATCGAGAAGACAACCCTGAGGGAGGGCTGAGACCATGGCATGGGACCGCAACCAAATGGCCGCCCGCGCGGCGCAGGAGCTCGAGAACGGCACCTATGTCAATCTTGGCATCGGCATCCCCACGCTGGTGCCCAACCATATCCGCGAGGGCGTGGAGGTGACGCTGCAGTCGGAGAACGGGATGCTCGGCATGGGCCCCTTCCCCACCGAGGCGGAGGTCGACCCCGACCTGATCAACGCCGGCAAGCAGACGATCACCGAACTGCCGCACACCGCCTATTTCGACAGCGCGATGAGCTTCGGCATGATCCGGGGCGGCAAGATCGCCATGGCGATCCTGGGCGCGATGGAAGTGGCCGAGAACGGCGACCTCGCCAACTGGATGATCCCGGGCAAGCTGGTCAAGGGGATGGGCGGCGCGATGGATCTCGTGGCCGGCGTGGGCCGCGTCGTGGTGGTGATGGACCACACCAACAAGCACGGGCAGAGCAAGCTGCTCAGGGAATGCACCCTGCCGCTGACCGGCACGGGCGTGGTGGACCGCATCATCACCGATCTCGGCGTGCTGGACGTCACCCACAAGGGCCTGCACATCCAGGAATGCGCGCCGGACGTCACCCGAGACGAGGTCATCGCCAAGACCGAAGCGGCGATCGTCTGACCCGCGTCTGCGCGCGCCCCGGCTCATCCGGGGCGCGCGTGTCACTTCATCGCCAGTTCCAGCGCGCAGGCATCGGTGATCAGGTCGGGCCGCGTCTTGCACAGCGCACGCGCCACGTCGAAGGCCGCCAGCACGCGCGGGACATACACGCGCGTCTCGGCAAAGGGCGGCACGCCGGCATGCTCCCTGACGGCGTTTTCCCCGGCGTTGTAGCCGGCCAGCGCCAGCACGGCATCGTTGCCGAATTCCCCCATCAGCCAGTCGAGGTAGGCCACGCCGCCGTGGATGTTCTGGCCGGGCGCCAAGGCATCTTCCACGCCGAAACGCGCGGCCGTGTCGGGCATGAGCTGCATCAGCCCCCGCGCGCCCTTGTCGCTTTGCGCCGTCGGGTCGCCCGACGATTCCACGGCGATCACGGCCAGCGCCAGCGCGGGCGACACGCGCGTGCCCACGGTCGCGCGCAGGATCTCGGCGCCGTGCGCCCGCG
>NZ_JBKOTX010000140.1:0-16015 GCF_047086965.1 Roseovarius halophilus (ex Wu et al. 2025)
CGCCAGTGCGAGGCGGACGGGGTCGGCGGCTCGTCGCGCGACAGGCGGATCAGGGCCTCTTCGGCCAGGGCGGGTAGGCGCGGGCCGAACCGTGCCAGCACGCGCGCCGTCTTGGCCAGGTCGCGGGCCACGGCCTTTGGCCCGATGCTCTCGGCGATATAGCGTTCCACCACCGGCTTGGCCGCATCCCAGATGTTCATCCGGTCATCCAACGTGCGGGCCACCCCTTCGACCACGACCATGGTGCGTTGCAGCAGGATCAGCTCGGTGCGGGTTTCCATGCCGAACCGTTCGGTGACCTCGAAGAGATAGGCCAGCAATTTGCCCATGGAGATCCGGCTGGCATCCATGCCGAAGATCGGCTCGCCCACCGCGCGCAGGGCGCGGGCGAATTCGTCCACGTCGCGGTCGGCCGGCACGTAGCCGGCCTCGAAATGCACCTCGGCGACCCGCTGATAGTCACGCTTGATGAACCCGTAGAGGATCTCGGCATAGACCCGGCGGGTGTATTCGTCGATATGGCCCATGATCCCGAAGTCATAGGCGATGATGTCGCCGTTGGCCGCGACCTTGAGGTTGCCGTGGTGCATGTCGGCGTGGAAATAGCCATCGCGCAGGGCGTGGCTCAGGAACAGCTGGATCACCCGTTCGCTCAGCCCGGTCATGTCGTGCCCGGCGGCGCGCAGCGCTTCGACGTCGCCGGCATTGATCCCGTCGGCCCAGGTCATGGTCATGACCCGGCGCGAGGAGTGATTCCAAAGCACCTTTGGCAGTCTAAAGCCCTCGTCATCGCGCGTGTTGTCGGCAAATTCCGAGGCCGAGGCGCTTTCCAGACGCAGGTCCAGCTCGCCCAGCACCGTGCTCTCGAAATGTTCGATCACCTCGACCGGGCGTAAACGGCGCGAGCCGGGCAGGAACTTGGCCACGACCCCGGCCGCGAAATAGAAGGTGTCGATGTCCCGGCGGAAGGCCCGCTCGATGCCGGGGCGCAGCACCTTCACGGCCACGTCGCGATTCCCGTCAACCAGCCGCGCCCGATGGACCTGCGCGATCGAGGCCGCCGCCACGGGCTCGGAAAACTCGGAAAAGACCTCGTCCGAAGAGCGGCCCAGTTCATGCGCCACAGAGGCTTTTGCCGTCTCCATGGGAAAGGGCGGCAGCTTGTCCTGCAACAGGCGCAGCTGCAACGCCAGGTCGTCGCCCACCACGTCGGCCCGGGTCGAGAGGATCTGGCCGAACTTGATGTAGGCCGGCCCCATGGCTGTCAGCGCCCGGGCGACCGGCGGCAGGCTTTCATCGCCGCGATAGCCCAGCCACTTGAAGGGCCAAGCCAGCGCACGCAGCGCGATTCCCGCGGCCCGCGGCGCCTCGACCGCCTGCAGAATGTCGACCATGGCGCCGTTGCGTTCCAGCGTCGCGCCGGTCCGGACCAGGCGAAAGATATTGTGCGGTCCGCGCATTCAGAGCTTCCAGCCCGAATGCAGGCAGGCGATGCCCATGGACAGGTTGCGGTATTTCGCGTTCTCGAACCCGGCCTGCCGGATCATGGACAGGAATGTCTCCTGGTCCGGGAAGCGGCGGATCGATTCCACCAGGTATTGATAGCTGTCCCGGTCGCCGGTGATCACCCGGCCCATGACCGGGATCGCGTTGAAGGAATAAAAATCGTAAAGGCGTTGCATCAGGTCGTTGGGGATCTGGCTGAACTCCAGGACCATGAGCCGACCGCCCGGCCGAAGCACGCGGAAAGCCTCGTTCAGGGCCTCTTGCGGGCGGGTCACGTTCCGGATGCCGAAGCTGATGGTATAGACGTCGAAACTGTTGTCCTCGAAGGGCAGGGCCATGGCGTCGCCCACGATCCAGTCGAGGCAGTCGGCCATGTCCGCCGCCTCGGCGCGCTTGCGGCCTTCCTCCAGCATGGGTGCGGTCAGGTCCAGCACCGTGGCCTGCCCCGATCCGGCCCGTTTCAGGAAACGGAAGGCGATATCGCCGGTCCCGCCGGCGACGTCCAGCAGGCACTGCCCCCGGCGTGGGGCCAGCCAGTCCATCATCGCCTCCTTCCAGAGGCGGTGGATACCGAGCGACATGGCGTCGTTCATCACGTCATACTTGCTGGCGACGCTGGAGAACACGCCGCGCACGCGGCCGGCCTTGTCCTGTTCCGGGATGGTCTCGAAGCCGAAATGGGTGGTGCGGTCGGTCTCGGTCATTGGATGCGCCTGCCCTTGGTCCGTTGGTATGCACCTATAGCTAAGTCCGACACGATACAAACCCACTTTCTGACGCAGGAATTCGGCTGGTCGGCCCGTGCGGCGGGTTTGCGCTTGCCCGGCGGCGCGCGGTGGTTACCTTTCGCCCGACCCAGACCCGACGGTGCCTTGCCATGCCAGAACTGCCCGAAGTCGAAACCGTGCGCCGCGGCCTTGTTCCCGCGATGGAAGGAGCGGTGATCGCCCGTGCAGCCGTGAACCGCCCCGATCTGCGCTGGCCCTTTCCGGCGAACATGGCCGCACGGCTGACCGGGGCCCGGGTGACGGCGCTGCGGCGGCGGTCGAAATACATCCTGGCCGATCTCGACCGGGGCGAAACCCTTCTGATCCATCTGGGCATGTCGGGCCGGATGACCGTCTCGGGCGATCCGCTGGGCGTGTTTCACCACGCCCACCCGGAGCCTGCGAAACATGATCACGTCGTGTTCGAGATGGACAACGGGGCGCGGATCACCTTCAACGACGCGCGCCGCTTCGGGGCGATGGACCTCTTCGCGCGCGGTGGCGGGCACTGGCTGCTGGACGACCTGGGGCCCGAGCCGCTGGGAAATACCTTCAACGAACCCTATCTGGTGGCCGCCCTGCGCGGGCGTAACACACCGGCCAAGGTCGCGCTGCTGGACCAGCGCATCGTGGCCGGGTTGGGCAACATCTATGTCTGCGAGGCCCTGCACCGGGCGGGAATCAACCCCCGCCGCAAGGCCGGGCGCATCGCCCCCGCCCGGGTGGGGCAATTGGTGCCGATCATCCGGGCCGTGCTCACCGAGGCGATCGCGGCGGGCGGGTCCTCCCTGCGCGATCATCGCCAAACTGATGGCGCGCTTGGCTATTTTCAGTATGTTTTCAATGCCTACGACCGCGAAGGTGCCCCCTGTGCGACGCCGGGGTGCGCCGGTCATATCCGCCGTATCGTGCAAGCGGGCCGCTCGACCTTCTATTGCCCGCGCTGTCAAAGATAGGTTGATCCCTGTCCCGCCTCTGGTAACCCTTCACAACAATGCAACCCGCAGGAGGGCAGAAATGGCCTACGAAACGATCAACGTCGAGATCAAGGATCACGTGGCGCTGATCACCTTGAACCGGCCCGAGGCGCTGAACGCGCTCAACAGCAAGCTTCTGGGCGAACTCACCGCCGCTCTGGAAGAGGCGGACGCCAGTGACAAGGTGCGTTGCATGGTCGTCATCGGGTCGGACAAGGCCTTTGCCGCCGGGGCGGACGTGACCGAGATGGCCGACAAGGGCTTCGTCGAGATGTACAAGCGCAACTTCTTCGGGGCCGAGAGCGACCGGTTCCTGCGGGTGCGCAAGCCGATCATCGCGGCCGTGTCGGGCTATGCGCTGGGCGGCGGCTGCGAGCTTGCGATGATGTGCGATTTCATCATCGCGTCGGACAGCGCGAAGTTCGGCCAGCCCGAGATCAACCTGGGCGTCATTGCCGGGATCGGCGGCACCCAGCGGCTGACCCGCTTCGTGGGCAAGTCGAAATCCATGGACATGCACCTGACCGGCCGTTTCATGGATGCCGAGGAAGCCGAGAGCTGCGGGCTGGTCTCGCGCGTCGTGCCCGCCAAGAAGCTCAAGGATGAAGCGCTCTCGGCGGCGGGCAAGATCGCCGAGAAATCCCTGCTGGCCACCATGGCCGCCAAGGACGCCGTTAACCGTGCCTACGAGACGACCCTGGCCGAGGGGCTGAGCTACGAGCGGCGTTTGTTCTTCTCGCTCTTTGCCACCGAGGACCAGTCCGAGGGCATGGCCGCCTTCACCGAAAAGCGCGAACCGCAGTTCCGCGACCGCTGAGGCGGGCGCAGGACCGGCGTAAAATCGGTTTGCACGCGCGGCGAAACGCTGTATATGCCGCGTCAGACATGCGCGTGCGGCCCGCCTTGGCCAGAATCGCCCGGTAGTGAACCCGGGGTCGGGACGTCCCGTGCATTGGCATTTTGTAACGACCCGACGAAAGAGATCAGGCACATGGCAAACAATCCCCAGTCCAAGAAGCGCGCCCGCCAGACCGAGCGCCGCTACGCTGTCAACAAGGCCCGCCGCTCGCGCATCCGCACCTACCTGCGCCGCGTCGAGGAAGCCATCGCCTCGGGCGACAAGGCAGCGGCCAGCGCTGCCCTTCAGAAGGCCCAGCCGGAATTGATGCGGGGCGTCACCAAGGGTGTCCTGCACAAGAACACCGCCGCGCGGAAGGTGTCTCGCCTGAGCCAGCGTGTGAAGGCGCTCGGTTAAGCGAGAATCGCGCGCACAATGGCCGATCGGCAACAGGCAAGGGCACCCCGCGGGGGTGCCCTTTATCTTTCGTGCGACCCCGCGCGAAAGGACTTTCCCTTGGGATTCAATAGCTGTCCGGATTCGTTCTCCTGGTCCAGCCCGTCAAGTCAAAGCTTGCAGTTGAAAAGCGCGTTCGCCGATAGCTATGGTCTTGGAGCGATTCACATCGTTCCTGGGGGAAGATGGGGGATTAGTCCGGGGTACAGCCACCGCAGTCCGGCGCGGCGGCACCGGGCAGGTCCATAGGGACGCCGGCGAAGGCGAAGATCGGTCTGACCGGCCCTCCCGTTTCCACTGTGCCGCCGGCAGCAGCGCCGTTTCGGGCCCCGCCCGTGGTGTTGCAGTTCGGCTCTGGGCTTGGGCAGAAGAGTGGCTGCCGGATCGTTGTCCGGCGGATGGGGCCTCTTTGACCTGACCGGTGCCTGACAGGGGCGTTGTGCATGCATGCCGGCCGGCAAACCGGTCGGTCGGGACAGGGCACAAGAACAAGGGCGTCGGGACAGAATGGCACAGCAGGAATGGGGCGCGGTAAAGGAAGATATCCGGAGCGCAGTCGGGGCGAGCAACTACAAGAACTGGATCGAACCGCTGGTTCTGTCATCGCTCAGCGAGGGGGTCGCGCATATCGACGTGCCCAACGCCTTCATGGGCGACTATGTCGGCAAGACCTTCGGCGATCAGATCATCTATCATCTGAACCGCAAGGGGGCCAGCGTGCAGCGGCTGGCCTTTTCAGTGGCCGAACGCGCCGCACCAGGCCCTGCGGCACCCGCCCCGCAGGACGCCAATGCCACGCCCGCCCCCGGGGCGCGGGGCGAAACCAAGCCCGATCACCGCTTCACCTTCGACACCTTCGTTGTCGGCAAACCGAACGAACTGGCCCATGCCGCGGCCCGGCGGGTGGCCGAGGGCGGCCCGGTCACCTTCAACCCGTTGTTCCTCTATGGGGGCGTCGGGCTGGGCAAGACCCACCTGATGCATGCCATCGCGCATGAACTGGCCGTTCGCCAGCCCGAGTTGAACGTTCTTTACATCTCGGCCGACCAGTTCATCTACCGGTTCATCTCGGCCCTGCGCGACCGCAAGATGATGGACTTCAAGCAGATGTTCCGCTCGGTCGATGTGCTGATGGTTGACGATATCCAGTTTCTCGCCGGCAAGGAAAGCACGCAGGAGGAATTCTTTCACACCTTCAACGCCCTGGTGGACCAGAACAAGCAGCTGATCATCTCGGCCGACCGCGCGCCGGGCGAACTCAAGGATGTCTCCGAACGCATCCGCTCGCGGCTGCAATGCGGCCTTGTGGTCGACCTGCATCCCACCGACTACGAACTGCGCCTGGGCATCCTGCATGCCAAGCAGGAAATGTATCGCGCAATCTATCCTGGCGTCGAGGTCGCCCCAGGGGTGCTGGAGTTCCTGGCCCACCGCATCTCGTCCAATGTGCGCATCCTCGAAGGCGCGCTGACGCGGCTGTTCGCCTTCGCCTCGCTCGTCGGGCGCGAGGTGACGATGGAACTGGCGCAGGACTGCCTGTCGGACATTCTGCGCGCCTCGGACCGCAAGGTCACGATCGAGGAAATCCAGCGCAAGGTCTCGGAACACTACGCCATTCGGCTGTCCGACATGCTGGGCCCACGCCGCCCGCGCAATCTGGCCCGCCCCCGGCAGATCGCCATGTGGCTGTGCAAGAACATGACCAGCCGCTCGCTGCCCGAGATCGGCCGCAAGTTCGGCAAGCGTGACCACACCACGATCATGCACGGCATCCGCAAGATCGAGGAATTGCGCCAGACCGACAGCCAGGTCGCCGACGATCTGGAGCTGCTGCAAAGGGCGCTTCAGGAATAGGCATTTCCGCCACGTGCAGGCACAAGTGGGCCGCGCCGGGTTTCGGGCGGTTGACGCTTGTGCCCTGCTTGCGGACAGTCCATCAACAGACTTGTATGACGGGGCGAAACCGCTAGGTTCGCCTTCCCGGCGCCCAGGTCCGGTTCGGACGGCGCCGCAAAGGACGGAGCGAGGGCTATGAAATTCAGCATTGAACGCGGCGTGTTGCTCAAGGCGGTGGCGCAGGCCCAATCCGTGGTGGAACGGCGCAACACCATTCCGATCCTCGCCAATGTCCTGATCGAGGCCGAGGAAAGCGATGTGTATTTCCGCGCCACCGACCTGGATGTCGAGGTGGTGGACAAGGCCCCGGCCCAGGTGGAACGCGCCGGGGCGACGACGGTCTCGGCCGTGACCCTCAACGAGATCGTGCGCAAGCTGCCCGACGGGGCGCTTGTCACCCTGATCGAGGACAGTGCCGCGGGTCGCCTGTCGATCGAGGCGGGCCGGTCGAGCTTTTCGCTCGCCACGCTGCCCAAGGAAGATTTCCCGGTCATGGCCTCCTCGGACTACACGACCAATTTCGCGGCCCCCGCGCCGGTGCTGCGGCGGTTGTTCGACAAGTCGAAATTCGCCATCTCCACAGAAGAGACGCGCTATTATCTCAACGGCGTTTACATGCACGTCGCCGAGGGCGAAGGCGGCCCGGTCCTGCGGTGCGTGGCCACCGACGGCCACCGCCTCGCCCGAATCGACGCCGACCTGCCCAAGGGCGCCGAGGGGATGCCCGGCGTCATCGTGCCCCGCAAGACGGTGGGCGAGCTGCGCAAGCTGCTGGATGACGATGACATGCAGATCGCCGTGTCGGTGTCCGAGACCAAGGTGCGCTTCGCCACCCCCGACATCACCCTGACCTCCAAGGTCATCGACGGCACCTTTCCCGACTACACGCGCGTGATCCCGCAGGGCAACACCCGCAAGATGGAGGTCGACGCCGGTGAATTCGCCAAGGCCGTGGACCGGGTCGCCACCGTCAGCTCGGAACGCTCGCGTGCCGTCAAACTGGCGCTGGACGAGGACAGGCTGATCCTGTCGGTGAATGCCCCCGACAGCGGCGCCGCCGAGGAAGAAGTCGCGGTGGCCTATGGCGACGAACTGCTGGAAATCGGCTTCAACGCCAAATACCTGCTGGAGATCGCCAGCCAGGTGGACCGCGAGAATGCCGTCTTCCTGTTCAATTCCTCGGGCGACCCGACGCTGATGCGCGAGGGCAGCGACACGACCGCCGTCTATGTCGTGATGCCGATGCGGGTGTGACGGGCGCCGGGGCTTTTCAAGCGTCTCCGGCGGGTTTGCGGCATTGGACACTCGGTCGGGCCTGATAATGCGGCTTGCGATCCAGTCCCTGAGCCTGTCCCATTTCCGCTCGCACAAGCGGGCGCGGCTGGTGCTCGACGGGCGCCCCCTGGCCGTTCACGGGCCGAACGGGGCGGGCAAGACCAATATCCTCGAAGCTGTCTCGATGCTCTCGCCGGGGCGCGGCATGCGCCGGGCCAGTGCCGAGGACCTGTCGCGCCGCCCCGAGGCGCTGGGATGGAAAGTCTCCGCGGTGCTGACCTCCCTTGGCCGCGACCACGAGATCGAAACCTTCTCCGAGAACGCCGCGCCGCGCCAGGTGCGCATCGACGGCAAATCCGCGCCCCAGACGGCGCTGGGCCGCATCGCCCGCATCCTCTGGCTGATCCCGTCGATGGACAGGCTCTGGATCGAGGCGGCAGAGGGGCGGCGGCGCTTTCTCGACCGCGCGACGCTCAGTTTCGAGCCTGCCCACGCCGAGGCCGTGCTGATCTATGAAAAGGCCATGCGCGATCGCAATCGTCTGCTCAAGGATCAGGTGGGCGACACCCATTGGTATCGGGCATTGGAAGCGCAGATGGCCGAGTCCGGCGCGGCGATCCACCGCAACCGCGCCCATGCCATCGCCCGGCTGGCCAGCGCGCAGCAGCAGGCCGAGACCGCCTTTCCCACCGCTGATCTGACGCTGACCCACCCGGATCCGGCCGTCGAGGTTCCGGACGACCCCGATGCCCTGCAGGCCGCTTTTGCCGCCAGCCGCCCCCGTGACCTGGCCGCCGGGCGGACCCTGACCGGGCCGCACCGCGCCGATCTGGAGGCGGTTTTCGCCGCCAAGGGCGTGGCGGCCCGCGATTGCTCGACCGGCGAACAAAAGGCCCTGCTGGTTTCGTTGATCCTGGCCAATGGCCGCGCCCTGGCCGCCGATTTCGGCGCCCCGCCCATCCTGCTGCTGGACGAGGTCGCCGCACATCTTGACGCGCAGCGCCGGGCCGCGCTCTATGATGAAATCTGCGCGTTGGCGGCCCAGGCCTTCCTCACCGGGACCGGGCCCGAGCTGTTCACCGACCTTGGGACCCGGGCCCAGTGGGTTTCGGTGCAGGACGACAACCAGACCAGCCAGATCGAACAACAGGACGGCCCCCAATGACGCTCCCTTGCAACCGCGTGACCTTCATCACCCTTGCCGTGGCCGACCTGGCCCGCGCCCGCGCCTATTACGAGGCGCTGGGCTGGCATCTCGAAAGTGCCAACGAGATGGTCGCCTTCTACGACATGGCCGGGTCCAAGTTCGGGCTCTTCACGCGTGACGGACTTGCGCGCGAGACCGGCCGCGACCCGGACCAATTGCGCACCGGCGCCATGACGCTGGCCCAGAACCACCCCGACCGCGCCTCGGTCGAGGCGGCCTATGACCACGCCCTCGCCTGTGGGGCGACGCCCGTGCGCGCGCCCTTCGAGACCGCCTGGGGCGGCTATTCCAGCTATGTCGCCGATCCGGACGGGCACCTTTGGGAATTCGCCTTCAACCCCTTCGATCCGCTTGACGACGCCGGGCGCATCGCGTGACGATTTCCGCACCCGAGGCGGCGCTCTATGCCGGGGCGCTTCTGATCCTGTTTCTGACGCCGGGCCCGGTCTGGCTGGGCCTGATCGCGCGGGCCATGTCCGGCGGCTTCGCGGCGGCCTGGCCCTTGACGCTGGGCGTCGTGGTGGGGGACGTTCTGTGGTCGCTGCTGGCGGTGCTTGGCATGGCCTGGGTCGTGGACCAGTTTTCCATGGCCATGCTCGCCATGAAGGGCATCGCCTGCGTCACCTTCCTGATCATGGGCACGCTGGTGCTGCGTGCGGCGGGAACCGAGATCGGCGGCGACAGCCGCCTGACCCGCCCCGGGTTCGCCGCGGGGTTCCTGGCCGGGCTGGCGGTGATCCTCGCCAACCCCAAGGCGATCCTGTTCTACATGGGCATGCTGCCGGGCTTCTTCGACCTGGGCGTTCTGACCATCGCCGATGTGGTGGCCATCGCGCTGATGTCGGCGCTGGTGCCGCTGGTGGGGAACCTGATCATGGCCGGCTTCGTGGGCCGGGCGACGCGGCTGCTGAAATCGCCGCGGGCGGTGCGCCGGATGAACATCGCCGCGGGCTGTCTTCTGATCGGCGTGGGGCTGGGCATCCCCTTCTTCTGACCCCGCGAAACGGACCGCAGTGGCGTGACATTCCCCAGCGTATCCCGTATAACATCGCAAGAATGATACAAAGGGTCCGCAATGGCCGAAGAGCAGCAGCTGCCGTCTGACTACGGCGCAGATTCCATCAAGGTTCTCAAGGGGTTGGAGGCGGTTCGCAAGCGCCCCGGCATGTACATCGGGGACACCGACGACGGCTCGGGCCTGCACCACATGGTCTACGAGGTCGTGGACAACGGCATCGACGAGGCGCTGGCCGGGCACGCCGACTATGTCCACGTCAAGATCCACGCGGATTCCAGCGTATCGGTGCGCGACAACGGCCGCGGCGTGCCGGTGGAACTGCACGAGGGCGAGGGCGTCTCGGCGGCCGAGGTCATCATGACCCAGCTGCACGCGGGCGGGAAGTTTGACAGCAATTCCTACAAGGTCTCGGGCGGTCTGCATGGCGTCGGCGTCTCGGTTGTGAACGCCCTGTCGGATTGGCTGGAGCTGACCGTCTGGCGCAACGGCAAGGTCCATCGCGCCCGCTTCGCGCATGGCGACACCACCGACCACCTGGAGGTGATCGGCGACGCCGCCGGCGAGACCGGCACCGAGGTGCGCTTCCTCGCCGCGACGGATACCTTCTCGAACCTCGAGTACAGCTTCGAGACCCTGGAAAAACGGCTGCGCGAACTGGCCTTTCTCAATTCCGGCGTGCGCATCATCCTCGAGGACGCGCGCCCGGCCGAGCCGTTGAAGTCCGAACTGTTCTACGAGGGCGGCGTGAAGGAATTCGTCAAGTATCTCGACCGGTCGAAATCCGCCATGATGCCCGAGCCGATCTACGTCCGTGGCGAGCGCGACGACATCGGCGTCGAGGTGGCGATGTGGTGGAACGACAGCTACCACGAAACGGTTCTGCCCTTCACCAACAACATTCCGCAGCGCGACGGTGGCTCTCACATGGCCGGGTTCCGCGGCGCCCTGACCCGGACCATTTCCAAATATGCCCAGGACAGCGGCATCGCGAAGAAGGAAAAGGTCAGCTTCACCGGCGACGACGCCCGCGAGGGGCTGACCTGCGTCCTGTCCGTCAAGGTGCCCGACCCCAAGTTTTCCAGCCAGACCAAGGACAAGCTGGTCTCCTCCGAGGTGCGCCCGGCGGTCGAGAACCTGGTGGGCGAGAAACTGTCCGAATGGTTCGAGGAAAACCCCAACGAGGCCAAGGTGATCGTCGGCAAGATCATCGAGGCCGCCCAGGCCCGCGAGGCGGCGCGCAAGGCCCGCGACCTGACCCGCCGCAAGACGGCGATGGACGTGAATTTCCTGGCCGGCAAGCTCAAGGACTGTTCCGAAAAGGACCCCGCCAAGACGGAACTGTTCCTGGTCGAGGGCGACAGCGCCGGCGGCTCGGCCCAGACCGGGCGCGACCGGCAATCGCAGGCCATCCTGCCCCTGCGCGGCAAGATCCTCAACGTCGAACGCGCCCGCTTCGACCGGATGCTGGGCAGTCAGGAGATCGGCAACCTGGTCATGGCGCTGGGCACCGGGATCGGGCGCGACGAATTCGATATCTCTAAGCTGCGCTACCACAAGATCATCATCATGACCGACGCGGACGTGGACGGCGCCCATATCCGAACGCTGCTGCTGACCTTCTTCTTCCGGCAGATGCCTGAGATCATCGAGGGCGGCTATCTCTACATCGCGCAGCCGCCGCTGTTCAAGGTCAGCCGCGGCAAGTCCGAGGTCTACCTCAAGGACCAGCCCGCGCTGGACGACTACCTAATCGACCAGGGCACCGAGGGCGCCATGCTGCGGCTGGGCACGGGCGAAGAGATCATCGGCGAGGATCTCAAGCGCGTGGTGGAAGAGGCGCGCCAGCTGCGCCGGGTGCTGGAGGCATTCCCCACCCATTACCCGCGCAACATTCTGGAACAGGCGGCCATCGCAGGCGCCTTCGTGCCCGGCGCGGTGGATGCGGATCTGCAGGCGGTGGCCGACAAGGTCGCCGCGCGGCTGGACAAGATCGCACTGGAATACGAACGCGGCTGGCAGGGCCGGATCACCCAGGATCACGGCATCCGCCTGGCCCGCATCCTGCGCGGCGTGGAAGAGGTGCGCACGCTCGACGGCCCCATGCTGCGGTCGGGCGAGGCCCGCAAGACCGGCAGTTTCACCAAGGCCCTGCAAGAGGTCTACGATCTTCCCGCCGAACTGCACCGCAAGGATCGCCACCAGGCGATCTATGGCCCGCTGGACCTGCTCAAGGCGATCCTCGAAGAGGGCGAGCGCGGCCTGACCCTGCAACGCTACAAGGGCCTGGGCGAGATGAACGACGACCAGCTGTGGGAAACTACGCTGGACCCGGACGCCCGGACGCTGTTGCAGGTCAAGGTCGACGACATGATCGAGGCCGACGATATCTTCACCAAGCTGATGGGCGACATGGTCGAACCGCGCCGTGATTTCATCCAGCAGAACGCGCTGAGCGTGGAAAACCTCGATTTCTGACGGGCGCTGTCTGCGCCCGTCGGATTTGTCGGGTCTCTTGGCCAGAAGGAAAGCGGGCGCCGCACGGTGCGGCGCCCCTTTCAGTCGAGAACATCCGCCATCACCGACAGGAACCGGGCGACCTCGGCCTCGGAATTGTAGTGGCACAGGCTGACCCGCACGGCGCTGTCCTGGCCCAGCGGGTCCAGGATGTTGCCGCTGTAGTGGTCGGCCTTGCGGGTATGCGTGCGGATGCCCTCGGCATTCAGGCGCTCGACGATCTCGGGGGCGGGGCGGCCCTCGGCCCAGAAACAGACCAGCCCTTCGCGGGCGGGATTGTCGATGCCGCCGATCACCTGGACGCCGGGCAGCTCCGCCAACCCCTTCAGGTTGCCGGTGCCGTGCAGCATCGCGTCGGTCAGGTGTTTTTCATGGGCCCGGATCGCACGCCCCGCGTCCTCGATCCGGCCGCGCCGGGTCTCGGCGCCGCCAACCTGCCCGCCCAGCCAGTGGAAATAGTCCACCACGTCCGAGAAGGTCGCATAGGCGCCGGTATCCCGGGTGCCCAGTTCCCAGGTGCGCGCGGGCCCGCCGTGTAGCTGTTCCGGGCCGAGGTCCGTCAGCCGCTCGCCCACCCAGGCCACGCCGTAGCCGTGGCGCGAGAAGACCTTGTAGGGTGAGATGACATAGCCATCCACGCCGGCCGCCGCCACGTCGATCCCACCATGGCTGGCATGCTGGATTCCGTCCACGATGATATGGGCCTCGGGCGCCACCTCGCGGATCGCGCGGGCGATGGCCGGCAGATCCATCCCCATGCCCGTGACGGGCGAGGTGTGCAGGATCGTGGCCACCGTCACATCCGGCGTCACCGCGGCGGCATAGGCCTCGGGCGTGACCAGACCCAGCGCATCGTCATGGGGCACCAGCCGATGCTCCAGCCCCATCACCTCGGCCCAATGCGCGGCAGCCGACCGGGACGCCGGGTGTTCCACGGTCGAGCCCAGCACGACACCCCGCGCCTGCCGCGTGACGGCGGTGCGCACCAACCGGAACAGAAGCTCGGTGCCGCTCTCGCCCAGGATCACCTGCCCGCCCGGCGCATTGAAGAAATCCGCCGCCGCGGCTCTGGCGCGCGCGATGATATCCATCAGCGCCTGCGAGGCCCCGTTGGCGCGGCCCTGGTTGTCGGGAATCGCGGCGAAGCGCGCCGAGGTCTCGACGACGCTGCCCAGGGTCAGCGCGCCGCCCGCGTTCTCGAAGAACACGCGCGGCCCCTCGAAGGGGCAGGTCTCGACATGGGCAAAGCGGGCGCGGATATCCGTCAGCAGGGTCTCGGTGATCATGGGGTCCTCCGTTTCGGGCCCACATGACCTGACGGCGCGGAATTATCCAAGCCCCTCGGTGCCGTATTTCAGGATCACGGGCACGATCAGGTCTTCCTCGTCGTCCAGATGACGGCGCAACAGGTGATCCATGCCCTGCGCGGCGGTCAGGAAATCAGCCGCGGCGGTCTTGGGATCGGCCCCCTTGGCCCCGGTGATGGCGCGATTGGCCGAGGTGACAAACCGCTCAAGATGCCCGTCCAGCGCGTGGTGGTCGGCATCCAGCAGCTCGAACCCCTTTTCGATCCGCGTGTCGCGGGTCGCCAGCACAGGGAAATAATGATGATCCTCGATCTGATGATGGCCGTGCAGCTGGTTCACGAACATGCCGCCGTAATGGCCGATCGCCTGGGCAAACCGTCCTGGGTCCGATTTCTGATCCAGCAGGGATTCGCATTCCTGCTGCAACAGGCCGCCCAGCTTGCGGAACATCATGTGCCGGTCCAGCCAGAAGGCGATCAGCCCGTTGAACTGCGGGTCGGCCTCCCAGGCCTCGCGCGGGTGCTCGCGCAGAAGCACCTGCAGGGCCTCGGGCAGGCCATCGCGGGTTTCGAGTGAGATATCCATGCCGCGCATCTAATCCGCATCGCCGCCCCGGTCAGCCCCCAGATGCTGCACACCCCGTGCGCGGGCAAGCGCGATCTGGCGCTGCCGTTCCCGAAAGCGGGCCTTGTCCGCCGCGCTGGTCTCATGGATGCACTGGTGGCAGGACACGCCGTGCTCGTAGTGCGGATGCGCCTGATCGGCGGGCAACAGCGGGCGGCGGCAGGCATGGCACAGCACATGCGGCCCTCCCCTCAGCCCGTGATCGACGCTGACCCGCCCGTCGAATACGAAACAGGACCCGTGCCAGAGGCTGTCATCTTCGGGGACCTCCTCGAGGTATTTCAGGATGCCGCCCTTGAGGTGATAGACCTCTTCAACGCCTTTGCCGATCAGGTAATTTGTCGACTTTTCGCAGCGGATGCCGCCCGTGCAGAACATGGCGATCCGCTTGTTGTGGAACCTGTCCTTGTTGTGTTCCCACCAGGCGGGGAAGTCCCGGAAAGAGGCTGTCCGGGGGTCGATGGCCCCGTCGAAGGTGCCGATGGCGACCTCGTATTCGTTGCGGGTGTCGATCACGGCGACATCGGGTGCGCTCACAAGGGCGTTCCAGTCCGCAGGGTCGACATAGCGGCCAACGGCGGCGCGCGGGTCCACGTCGGGCTGGCCCATGGTGACGATCTCGCGCTTGAGCCGGACCTTCATCCGGGCAAAGGGCTGTTCGGTGGCCGTGCTTTCCTTCCAGTCCAGATCGGCGCAACCGGGCAGCCTGCGGATATGGGCCAACACCCGTCCCACACCATCGCGGCTGCCCGCAATGGTGCCGTTTATCCCCTCGCGCGCAAGCAGCAGCGTGCCGGTGGTGCCGGTTGCATCGCACAGCGCGCGCAGCGGCTCCAGCAAGGCGACCGGGTCCGTGAAGGGTGTGAAGTGGTAGAGCGCGGCGACGGTATACATGCCCGCGCACATACGACCGCGGCCGCGTGCCTGCAAGTTCAGCGGGCGACCCAGTCGTCAACCAGCGCGTCCAGTGCGGGCCAGTCGGTATAGTCCCTGTCCGTGTCAAGGTCCGCCTCGGGGTCCTTGGTGGCGATGATCCGGCGCATGATGAAGCGCTTGAACAGGTCGTATTCCGAGGGTCGATAGGCCCCGGCGATCTGTTCGACCCGCTCCGGCGCCCAGCCCGTGACCTCGGCGAAGTCGTCTATGATCCGGTCCAGGCCGCGCCAGTCCTCGGCTTCGTGCCCGGCCGCCGCCAGCGAGACCGACAGGAACAGCACCGGGTGCCGGTCCAGCCATGCGGCGTTGCCCGAGGCGAAAACGGTCAGCGCCCTTCGGAATGGCCCGGCATGGATCGAGGCCACCAAGACCGCCCGGTCGAAGCGATCAAGCGCGAGACCCTCGGCATCTTCCAGCGACAGCAGTTCCACCATGTGCCCCGCATCGGCCAGACGATCGGCAACATGACGCGCGATCCGGCGCGATTGCCCCTCGGTGGTTGCGTATCCGACAAGCAGTTTCGTCGCGTTGGCCCCCATTTTATCCGCTGCCACGATGCGCCAGAAGACCGCGCCGTGCCTTGATGCGCATCAATTTGTAGAGCGTCAACCACCTTGTCCGCGCGCGACAACCATCATGGCCGGTTTTGAGGCCGCCGGGGTTGGCGTGTTGTTTGGTGGTTTGGGTTAGGTTT
>NZ_JBKOTX010000141.1:0-15890 GCF_047086965.1 Roseovarius halophilus (ex Wu et al. 2025)
ATTGCCTGGCGCTGATCGAGCGCAGTATCGAGGAGGTGCTGGCCCGGATCTGACGGGGCGGCTGCGCCGCGCAGGTCTGCCTCGGCTGCGCCTCGGGCATGGGGGCTGTCTGCCCCCCTTGGCCCTGCGGGCCAATTCCCCCCGAGGATATTTCCGGCCAGAAGAAGCGCCCGCGTCGGGCGCAGCGATACGGGGAGATGGGGATGGCACTGACGACGGGACAGAAGGCGGGCTGGGGGCTGGCGGACCTCGGCGTGGTGGTCTTCGTGGTGGTCAAGCAGTTGCTGGTGCTGGCCTTCCTGACCTCTTACCTGGGCGTGCCCGCCGCGATCGCAGGTGCGGCCACGACGGGCGTTCTGGTCTTCGACATGATCACCGACCCGGTGATCGGCTATCTGTCGGACCGCACCGACAGCCGCTACGGACGGCGCGCGCCCTGGATGGTGATCGGGGCGATGGTCATGGTGGTGGGGATGGTGGGTTTGTTCGCGGTTCCCCGCGGGATGGATGGTGTGGCGGCGCTGCCCTGGGTGCTCGGGTTTTTCTGTCTGGCCACGCTGGGGTTCACCATGGTGGCGATCCCCTATGGGGCCCTTGCCGGCGAGATCACCGAGGATGGGCGCGACCGGTCGCAGATGATGGCCTGGCGCATGGGATTTGCCAGCCTCGGTCTCCTGCTGGGCGGGGCGCTGGTGCCCGCGCTGGCCGCCGAGGGCGGGCATGCGCGCGCGGCCCTCGTGGTTGCGCCGCTGATCCTGGGCGCGATCTGGTTTTCTGTCTGGTCGATCCGGACGGCGCCGCGCCATCCGGCGCCGGTCGTCATCACGCCGTGGCAGATGCTGGCGCAGGTGCTGGGCAATGCCCCCTTCATGGTTCTGGCCGCGCTTTACGGCGTGATGACGCTGGCTGTGGCGCTGATCACGGCTGGGCTGCCCTTCGCCGCGCTCTATCTGATCAGTGATACCGGCGACACGCCGCTGTCGGGGGCGGCGCAGGCGCTGACGGTGCTGTCGCTGCTGTTCGCGGCCTTCACGCTGGGCGCGATCCTGAGCCAGGCGGGCTGGGTTCTGGCTTCGGCGCGGCTGGGCAAGCTGGGGGCGCTGGTGCTGGGGCTGTGCCTTTACGTGGCCTTGCTGGTGGGGCTTTACGCGGCGCTTCCGGCGGTCAATGTCACGGTGATTGCCGGTCTCTTCGTGCTGGCGGGGATGACCAATGGCGCATATCAGCAGATCCCCTGGGCCATGTACCCCGACCTGATGGATGCCACGCGCGCCCGCACCGGGCTGGCGATCGAAGGGGGGTTCTCGGCAATCTGGCTCTTCGGCCAGAAGCTGGCCAATGCGCTGGCGCCCGGGGCGCTGGGGCTGATCCTGGGCGCCTTCGGCTGGCGCGAGACGACCCAGGGACTCATTGCACAGGAGGCCGCCGCGTTGGAGGCGCTGCATGTCTCGGTGACGCTGATCCCGGCGGGCATCCTGGCGCTGGCGGTGCTGGGGCTCTGGGGGGTCTACCGGCCGCTGGCCGCGCGGGCGTCGGCCCGCGCTTGACCGCCGAGGCGAGCTGGCCCACCCTCGGGGGCGTTGCTTTCATGGGCGGGTTTGACGGGACGGCATGCCGGGGCCAGGCCTGCCGCCCGACCCTGTGCGTGCCATCGCCGCGCCGCGCGTCAGTCCACCGCGGCGATGCGCGGGGCCTTGCCGTCGCGGGGGCCGCCTGAATTGGCGTCGATGAAGTCCAGCACCAGCGGGCGGATGTTGCCGCGCCAGCTCTTGCCGGCGAAGATGCCGTAATGGCCCGCGCCGGGCTCCAGGTGGCTGGCTTTCTTTTCCGCGGGCAAGCCGGTCAGCAGGTCGAGCGCGGCCAGGCACTGGCCGGGGGCCGAGATGTCGTCGTCCTCGCCCTCGACGATCTTGACGGCCACGTCGGTGATCTTGCCGAGATCGACGCGGTGGCCGTCGACGGTAAAGGCATTGCGCGCAATCTCGCGCCCCTTGAAGATGCGCTCGACCGTCGAGAGGTAGAACTCCGCGGTCATGTCCATGACCGAAAGGTATTCGTCGTAGAAGACGTTGTGCTTGTCGTGGTCGCTGGCCTCGCCCTTCGCGGCCTTGACGATCTGGTTGGTGAAGGCGTTGTTGTGGGTTTCGGCATTCATCGAGATGAACGAGGCCAGCTGCAGCAGCCCCGGGTAGACCTTGCGCCCGACCCCGGCGTACTTGAAACCGACGCGCTGGATCATTGACTGTTCCAGCTGGCCCATGGTGACGGTCCGGCCGAAATCCGTGACTTCGGTCGGGTTGGCATCGGGGTCGACCGGACCGCCGATCAGTGTCAGTGAACGCGGCTGCGCCTCGGGGTGCAGTTCGGCAAGATAGGCGGTGGCCGCCAACGTCAGTGGCACCGGCTGGCACACGGCGATGACATGGATCTCCGGGCCCAGCTCGCGCATGAAGTCCATGACGTGCAGGGTGTAATCCTCGACGTCGAACTTGCCGGCCGAGACGGGGATGTCGCGGGCATTGTGCCAATCGGTGACGTAGACCTCGCAGTCGGGCAACAGGGAGATCACCGTCTTGCGCAGCAGCGTGGCGTAGTGGCCCGACATGGGCGCGACGAGCAGCACCTTGCGTGCGCGTTCATGCCGGCCGAGGCAGCGGAAGTGGACGAGGTCGCCGAAGGGCCGTTCCAGAACCTTGCGGATCGAGACAACGTGGTCCTTGCCATCCTCGTAGGGCACCGAGGGAATGCCCCAGTCGGGCCGGGCGGCCATGCGCGCAAAGCTGCGTTCCGTGACCTCGCCCCAGGCCTTGAGCATGGCCATGCCCGGATTGGGCCACATCGCGACGGCCGGGGAGGAGGCCATGGCCCGTGCGGTCGCGCCCAGCCACTCGTTCGTGTTCCGGGCGGTCTCCATCATGTCGTAGGTCATCATGTACTTCACGGGCGTCTCCTGCTTGCGCGTGGCCGGTCGAACATGTCGACCATCCGTGCTATGGGTTGCATTGACCACTGGCTTTGCCGGTGGCAGATGCTGCAACTGCAAAATACCGCGGGAGGGCCCATATGACAACTGACGAATCCGGTGAGGGTGGAGCGCAGGACGCGGCGGCACTGTCGCGGCTGGAAGAGAACATGTCGCGGATCGAGGAGTTGACCCAGCGCCTCGTCAATGTCCTGTCGCACAAGCGGCACGTTCCCGAGGACCTTCAGGCTCCCAGTCACGCGCTCTATGCCAAGGCCGCCACGGCCTACTGGGCCGAGATGATGAACAACCCCGCCAAGCTGATCGAGCAGCAGGTTGGCTACTGGGGCAAGACCTTGCAGCACTACGTCGAGGCGCAGCAGGCGCTGGCCAGCGGGCAGATCAAGGCCCCCGAGGATCATACCCCGGATGACAAACGGTTCCGTAACCCACTGTGGGACACGCACCCGTATTTCAACTTCGTCAAGCAGCAGTACATGCTCAACGCCGAGGCGGTCTCCAACGCGGTCGAGACCATTGAGGGGCTGGATGCGCAGGAACAGAAGCGGCTGCGCTATTTCAGCCAGCAGATCGTGGACCTGATGGCGCCGACGAATTTCCTGGCCACCAATCCCGATGCGCTGGAACGCGCGGTCGAGACCGAGGGCGAGAGCCTCGTGACCGGGCTGGAGAACCTCGTTCACGACCTGGAGGCCAACGACGGCGAGCTGATCGTGAACCTGGCCGACCGCGCGGCCTTCAAGGTGGGCGAGAACCTCGGGACCACCCCGGGCGAGGTGGTGTTCCGCAACCACATGTTCGAACTGATTCAATATGCGCCCAGGACCGAGCAGGTGCACACCACGCCGCTGGTGATCTTTCCGCCGTGGATCAACAAGTTCTACATCCTCGACCTCAAGGAGCGGAACAGCCTCATCAAGTGGATCGTCGATCAGGGCTACACGCTTTTCGTGGTCAGCTGGGTCAACCCGGATGCCACCTACCGCGAGGTGGGCATGGCCGACTACATCCAGGACGGCTATGTCACCGCGCTGGAGACCGTGCGCGAGATCTGCGGGGTCAAGAAGGTCAATGTCGTCGGCTACTGCATCGCGGGCACGACGCTGGCCCTGACGCTGTCGATTCTGCGCGATCGCGGCCTTGATTATGTCAAGTCCGCCACCTTCCTGACCACGCTGACCGATTTTTCCGACCAAGGCGAGGTGGGTGTCTTTCTCGACGACGATTTCGTCGACGGGATCGAGGCCGAAGTCAACGCGGCCGGCTACCTCGACAGTTTCTACATGTCGCGGACCTTTTCCTTCCTGCGCTCGAACGATCTGATCTACCAGCCGGCGATCCGGTCTTACATGCTGGGCGAAAGCCCGCCCGCCTTCGATCTGCTCTACTGGAACGGCGACGGCACCAACCTGCCCGCGAAGATGGCCGTGGAATACCTGCGCGGGCTGTGCCAGCGTGACGAATTCGCCTGCGGCGGCTTCGAGGTGGCCGGCCACGTGGCGCGGATCGAGAACGTGGAGGTGCCGCTCTGCGCCATCGCCTGCGAGACGGATCATATCGCGGCCTGGAAAAGCTCTTACCGGGGCATCCGCGGGATGGGGTCCGAGGACAAGACCTTCATTCTCGCCGGGTCGGGCCATATCGCCGGGGTCGTCAATCCGCCCGCCAAGAACAAGTACGGGTATTGGACCAATGACGACCTGAGCCTCTCGCCCGAGGATTGGCAGGCCGGGGCCGAAAAGCACGAGGGCAGCTGGTGGCCGCATTGGGAAAAGTGGCTGCGCAAGCGCTCGGGCAAGAAGACCGCGGCGCGCGCGCCCGGGTCAGAGGCTTACCCGCCGATCGCGCCGGCCCCGGGTACCTATGTCGTGGCCGATAAGCCCGGGATCGGCTGACCAGCCCGGAAAGCCGCCGGATCGTTCAGGAATGTTACAGGCTTTTCATTTGAATTCCGGGAGGTTATTTCGAATTCGTGAGGATCATGCTGCGCTGCAGAAAAAGTCTTGAAATGCTGCGGTGCAGCATCTATCTTTCCTGTAGACGCCGAAACGGGATTACCCCGTAACACTGACCAAAAGGACCAGTTCAATGACTGCCAAGACACAAGATTTCACCACCGTCATGAAAGACATGATGGGCGCATTTCCCGTCGACACCAAGGCGATGGAAGGTGCTTTCAAGACCCAGACCTCGCTGACCGAGAAGCTGTCGGCCGTGTCCATCGACGCCGCCCAGAAATCGACCGAGCTTAGCGCCAAGTGGACCCAGGATACCCTGGCCAAGATGACCGAGATGGCCAAGTCCAAGGACGAGCCGGCCGACTACGCCAAGGCGATGACCGATTTCGCCTCCGCTTCCTCGGAAGCTGCTGCCGAGCACATGGCCGCCTTCGCGGAGATCGCCAAGAAGGTCCAGACCGAGACCATGGAACTGATGATGGCCGCCGGCAAGGACATGTCTGAGGACATGAATGCCGCCGCCAAGAAGGCCACCCAGGACGTGACCGCCGCAGCCAAGAAGGCCGCGAAGTAAGCAATACCGAGAACGCCCGGCCCTCCTTCTCCTCCCTGGGGGCCGACGTCACGCGGGGCGGGTTGCGCAAGCAGCCCGCCCTTGCTTTTTGCTGCAAAGGCATTCACGCTTCTCTGCACCGCAAAACGGTCCTGAGGAGGGAATACCTTGGCCGAGACGTCCCAGCCGCTTCTGATCAAGCGCTATGCCAGCCGCCGCCTGTACAACACCGAGACCAGCGATTACGTCACGCTGGAGGATATCGCCTCTTTCATCCGCGACGGGCGCGAGGTGCAGATCGTTGACCTGAAGTCGGGAGACGACCTGACCCGACAGTATCTGCTTCAGATCATCGCCGAACACGAAAGCCGCGGCGAAAGCGTGCTGCCCGTGGATGTGCTGACCGACCTCGTGCGCTCCTATACCAGCCAGTCCATGTCCGTGGTACCGCAGTTCCTGGCCCAGTCCTTCGAGATGCTGCGCGAGAGCCAGTCCAAGATGATGGAGAACATGGGGCCCATGGGCGCGCTGACGCAGATGCCCGGGGTTGAGGCCATGCAGGCCCAGCAGGAGGCCTTTCTCAAGGCCATGACCGGCGGGGTCATGAGCGGTGCCGCATTCTCGCAGCCCACGAGCTCCGAGCGCAAGGGCGAGGCCGACCACGAAGATCTCGACGAGATCAAGGCCGAGCTTGCCAAGCTTCAGGAGAAACTGGCGAAAATGTCGAAATGACACTGGCTGCCAGGCGAACGGTGTTTCGCAAGACCCCGAGCGATCCGCGATCCAGCGGTTGAGACGTTGGTCACTCCGCCCGACCGGGTGGTTCGCGCGGCGACTCCCTGATTTTCAAACAGTCCCCGTTGCGTGGCTGCCCTGTGGGGCCGGGAAACGGCCGCAGATGCTGCATTGGGCAAGCCTCGAGCGACCTTGTGAACAAAACGTTGCCACGTGTTGCCGCGCTCGAACCTTGTTGCCGGACCTCAGGCGGGCGGTGCCCCCTCCAGGCCCCCATGGTAACTTGGCGCTGTGGCTGGCACCGGGGCTTTCAATTGCCCCTGTCGCCGGGATATCCTGAGCGGCGAAAGGGGCGGACATGGCGGCAGCATCGGGACGGATCACGCTCTGGGGGATCGAGGTCTTCGTGGCCACGGCCGAGGAACAGTCGATCTCGGCCGCGGCGCGCCGGCTGAGCAGTTCCGCCGCGACCGTGTCGCAGCAACTGACCAACCTCGAGGCGGCGATCGGTACGACGCTGCTGAACCGCAACGCGCGCCCCGTCATCCCGACGCCTGCGGGCGAGATGTTCCTGCGCCGGGCCAATGCCATCCTGGGCGAAGCGGAGCAGGCCCGCGCCGAACTGGCCATGGCCGACCTCAGCCGCCTCACACGGTTGCGGCTGGGCATGATCGAGGATTTCGACGCCGACGTGACGCCGCGGTTGCTGTCCGACATGGGCGCGGATTTGAGGGACTGCCGGTTCCTGCTGGAAACCGGGGCCTCGCATCGTCTGTTCGACCTTTTGCAGGCCCGGGCGCTGGACGTGGTGGTGGCCAGCGACATCGGCACGGTGGCCGACGGCATGGAGGTGCATCCGCTGTTCGAGGAACCCTTCGTGATCGCGGCGCCGAAGGATGCGCTGGGGCCCGGCGACATGCTGCGCCAGCTGCGCCGGCTGCCCATGGTGCAATACACCACGCGCCATCACATGGGCCAACTGATCGCCGGCCACCTCGTGCGGCAGAACCTGACGTTGACACATCGCTTCGAGCTGGACAGCTATCACGCTGTTCTGGCCATGGTGGCTGCCGGGGCGGGCTGGACGATCCTGACGCCGCTGGGCTGGTCCCATGCCGCGCGATTCCGCGACGCGGTCGACCTGCACCCGCTGCCCTTCGATCCGCTCAGCCGCCGGATTTCCCTGGTGGCCCGGCGCGACGTTCTGGGAACGATGCCCGCCGACATGGCAGCACGCCTGCGCGCGCTGCTGGCCGAGATGATCGTGGACCCTGCCACGCGCAAGCTGCCCTGGCTGGAAGGGCAGTTGCGCGTTCTGGTCTAGCCTTACTCGGCGGCAACCGCGGCGCCGGACGCGGCCATGGCCTCGTCTGCGGCGGCGACCAATTCCCCGGCCACGATGCTGCAGTCCTCCAGCGTCAGACGGGCGGGCAGGCGCACGTCGCAGGCTGTCATCAGCATGGCGCGGGTCTGCGGCAGATCCCAGTCGCGGCCCAGGAACTGCCAGTTCCAGAAGGCGCGGGCGTTGTCCGTGCTGCGCCCGAAGATCTGTACCTTGACCCCGCGCGCGGCGGCGGCAGCGGAAAAGGCGCTGATCTGGTCCTCGGACATGCCGGTCAGGTTGAACTGGATCGAATCCGGCGCGCGCTCTTCCGGGGCGAGGCTCTGAGGCACGGTCAGCCAGGGGCTGGCGTTGAGCAGGTCGGCGACGTGGTCATGGTTGCGGCGTCCGTCGCGGACCCGCCGGGCCAGTTCGGGCAGTTGCGGGCGGATGATCGCCGCCGAGAGATTCGACAGGCGCAGGTTGTAGAGCGGCAGCTTGTTCTGCCAGGCTGTCATCGCCGCGGCGGGGACGTCGTGCTTTGTCCAGGCGTGTTCATAGGCGCCCGACATGATCACCGCCCGGGCCACCAGATCGGCATCGTCGGTCACCAGGATGCCGCCTTCGCCCGCGTTGACCAGCTTGTAGGACTGGAACGAAAAGCAGCCCATCTTGCCGATGGTGCCGATGTTGCGCCCGTGCCAAGTGGTGCCCAGGGAATGGGCCGCATCCTCGATCACTGGCACGCCGGCGGCGTCGCACAGCGCCATGATCGCGTCCATGTCGCTGGTATGCCCGCGCATGTGGCTTATGATGACGGCTTCTGCCTGGGGCAGCTTGGCTTCGAAATCGGCCATGTCGATGCGGTAATCCGCACCGCATTCCACCAGCACCGGCGTGCAGTCGGCATGCACGATGGACGAGGGCACGGCGGCGAATGTGAAGGCCGGGATCAGCACCTTGGCGTCGCGCGGCAGGTCCAGCGCCTTGAGCGACAGAAAGAGCGCCGCCGAACAGGACGACACCGCCAGCGCGTATTTCGTGCCCAGAAGCGCCGCGAATTCCTGCTCCAGCAGGGACACCGGCGCGTTCTCGGACGCGGTATAGCGGAACAGGTCGCCCGTGCTCAGCAGTCGGGTGACCTCTTCCATGGCCGCCGCGGGGATGGGCTCGGCGTCGTAGACATTGGGGATCTGGGGGCGGGTCTCGGGCATGACGGGATCTCTTTTCGGAAAAGTCGAAACTTTGTTTCCAATCTTCTTAACACACCCCGAATGTCAATTCCATGACAAATGCCGCGCCGACGGCAGGAAGCTGCCGCAGGTGGCCTGCCGCGGGAGTTCAGAGGCCCAGCCGGTCGCGCAGGGCATACCAGGTCATGGCCAGCGTCAGCAGTGGCGCGCGCAGGGCCGCGCCGCCGGGGAAGGGGGGCACGGGCAACGCCGCGAAGGTGTCGAAGCGGCCCGCACGGCCCTGCACCGCCTCGGCCATGAGTTTGCCGGCCAGGCCGGCCAGCGCCACGCCGTGGCCGGAAAATCCCCCGGCGCTCAGCACGCCCTCGCCGGCCCGCGTCACCAGCGGCAGGCGTGTCATGGTAATTCCCAGGGTGCCGCCCCAGGTGTGGGTTATACCCACGCCGCCCAGTTGCGGGAACATCGCCTCCATCCGTTTGCGCAACTGCGGCTCGACCCTTTGCGGGAAAGCGAGGGAGTAGTTCTCGCACCCGCCGAACAGCAGGCGCTTGTCCTCGGACAGGCGAAAGTAATTGACCACGAACTTGCTGTCGGCGCAGGCGACATCCTCGGCCAGCACCTGCGCGGCGCGGTCGCCCAGCGGTTCGGTGGCCGCCATGAAGGAATTCAGCGGCATGGTCCGCGCCGCGATGCGGCCAGTGAGGTTGGTCAGATAGCCGTTGCCCGCCAGTAGCACGTGGTCCGCCGTGACCCGGCCCGATCCGGTGTGCAGCTCGGCCGGGCGGCCCGGCCCGAGGTCGAGCACCTCTGAGCGTTCGTGGATCACCGCGCCCGCCTTTTCCACCGCCCGCGCCAGCCCCAGCGCATAGCGCAGCGGGTGGATGTGCCCCGCGCCCCGGTCGATCACGCCGCCGCGGTAGCGCGGTGATTTCACCACGCGTTGGAAGGGCTGCGCGGCCAGCGGTTCGATCCGGTCGTAGCCATAGGTCCGGGCGAGGTCCTCGGCCGCGTCGTGCAGGGCGGCGGCCTCGGCCACGGAATAGGCGCCATGGGCCACACCGGGCTTGAAGGGCGCGTCGGGGGCATGGGCGGCGGCCAGATCACGCAGCAGCTGCTTGGCCTCTTCGGTCATGTCCCAGAGCGCCCGCGCCGGGCCTTCGCCGACCCGCGCGCGCAGCCAGCGCATGTCCTTGTTGAACCCCGTGCCGACCT
Organism: Roseovarius halophilus (ex Wu et al. 2025); assembly: GCF_047086965.1. Taxonomy (NCBI): domain Bacteria; kingdom Pseudomonadati; phylum Pseudomonadota; class Alphaproteobacteria; order Rhodobacterales; family Roseobacteraceae; genus Roseovarius; species Roseovarius halophilus (ex Wu et al. 2025). The sequence continues at coordinate 9,956 of NZ_JBKOTX010000141.1, forward strand.
GGCCGCCGTTGCGCCCCGAGGCGCCCCAGCCCACGCGGTGTGCGTCCAGCACGATCACCGACAACCCCGCCTGGGCCAGGTGCAGCGCCGCCGTGAGCCCGCAGAACCCCGCGCCGACCACGCAGACATCCGCGCGCTGTGCACCGCGCAGCCCGGGCCGTTCCGGCGGAATCGGGGTGCTGGCGGCATACCAGCTTTCGGGGTAGGTGGCCGGCCGGTCGTTGCGATAAAGCGGATTGGGCATCAGACGTTCAAAAGCAGGTGTTCGCGTTCCCAGGGGCTGATGACCTGGAGAAACTCCTCGTATTCCGCCCGTTTGACGATGGAATAGACCCGCGCGAACTCGGGGCCCAGGACCTCTTGCATGGCCATGTTGGCGTCAAAAAGCTCCAGCGCTGCGCCGAGCCCCTGGGGCAGGTCGGGCTGGCCGTCATAGGCATCTCCGCGATAGCTCTTGTCGGCCCAGAGTTCCTGCGTCAGCCCGAGGAAACCGGCGGCGAGCGAGGCCGCGATGCACAGGTAGGGATTGCAGTCCATACCCGCGACGCGGTTCTCGATGCGGCGCGCGGCCGGGTCGCTCAGGGGTACGCGCAGGCCGGTGGTGCGGTTGTCGCGGCCCCATTCCAGGTTGATCGGCGCGGCGTGGTCGCGGACGTAGCGGCGATAGCTGTTCACATAGGGTGCCATCAGCGCAATGACCGAGGGCAGATGCGTCTGTAGCCCACCGATGAACTGATAGAAGGCGTCGGTTTCGCCGCCATTGGGGCCGGTGAAGAGATTGCCGCCCTCGGCATCGAGAACCGAGTGATGCACGTGCATGGCGCTGCCCGGCTCGCCCTCGATGGGCTTGGCCATGAAGGTGGCAAAACAGTCGTGCTTCAATGCCGCCTCGCGCAGCAGGCGTTTGAAGAAAAAGACCTCGTCTGCCAGCTTGACCGGGTTGCCGTGGCGCAGGTTGATCTCGAGTTGCCCGGCGCCGCCTTCCTGGGTGATGCCGTCGATCTCGAAGCCCTGGATCTCGGCGAATTCGTAGATGTCGTCGATGACCGGGCCATAGTCGTCGACCGCCGACATGGAATAGGCCTGTCGCGCGGCGGCAGGCCGTCCCGAGCGGCCCATCATCGGCGTGATCCGCTTGGCCGGGTCGGTGTTGCGCGCGACCAGGAAGAATTCCATCTCGGGGGCCACCACAGGTGTCCAGCCCTGGCGCTCGTAGAGGGCCACAACCCGCTTGAGCACGTTGCGCGGGGCGAAGGGAATCGGCACGCCCTTCTGGTCATAGGCGTCGTGGATCACCTGCAGGGTGCCGTCGTCGGCCCAGGGCACCGCCGTGGCCGTCGACAGGTCGGAATAGAGCACCATGTCTGGCTCGGTGAAGCCCTCGTCGCCCGCGGCCTCGCCCCAGCCGCCGGTGATGGTCTGAAAGAAGATCGAGTTGGGCAGGTGGAACTTCTGCATCTTCTCCCACTTGGAGGCGGGCACGGCCTTGCCCCGGGCGATGCCGGGCAGATCGGCGATCATGCATTCGACCTCGTCCAGCGGATGAGCCTCGGCATAGCGCTGCGCGGCGGCGGGGATGCGATCGAACCAGTTGGTCATGCGGGCACGTGGGCGCGGAGGACGGTGCCGATCCGACCGGCCAGGTCGTCGTTGGCAAGGGGCTGGTCCAGCCCCGCACGGGCCTGCGCCAACTGGTCGTCGGGCACCGCGTCGCCGCGGTGTTCGATCAGCCCCGCGATCACCTCGTGGCCGAACTCAGGATGGGCCTGCACGGTCAGGATCTCCGGCCCGATACGCAGCGCGGCATGGGCGCAGAAGGCGTTGGCGGCCAGAACCTCGGCGCCCGGGGGCAGTGTCACCACCTGGTCCTGGTGCCAGGCGTTCAGGTGCAGCACCGTGCCCTGCCAGTCATAGGCCTGCCGCCCCACGGCCCAGCCGCCCGCGAATTTCTCAACCCGCCCGCCCAGGGCCTGGGCGATGATCTGGTGTCCGAAGCAGATGCCCACGAGGGGCCGCCGCGCGTCGCGGTTGGCGCGGATCAGGTTCTCGAGCGGGGGAATCCAGGGGTGGTCCTCGTAGGCGCCGTGCCTGGACCCGGTGATCAGCCAGCCGTCGCAGGCCGCGGGGCCGGAGGGAAACACCCCGTCTACGACGTCATAGGTGGCAAAGTCGAAGCCCTGCCCCCCGAGCAGCCCTTCGAACATGTCCGCGTAGTCGCCCAGGGAGGGGCGCATCTGGTCGGGCGCGTGGCCGGTTTGCAGGATGCCGATCTTCATGGATCACCTCGGGCTTTGACCAGATCCTAGGGCCCGGCACGGGCCTTGTCGAGCGGGTGACCCTAGCGCACCGCCGGGGCCCGGACGCGGAGCCGCGCGCGCCGCTCCTGCGACAGGTGCCGGTTCAGGCGGCGGTTGATCGCCCCCATGACCGCGATGATGACCAGGGTCAGTAGAATGAAGAACCCCGCCAGGATCGGGTAGGGCACGAAGGGGTTGAAGGTCTTGTCGGCGAAATAGCTGGCGTAATAGAGCGCGTCGCCGCGCTGCTGCCAGGCCGGAAAGCTGCTGAAGAAGACCAGCGTCGTGGAATGGAACAGGAAGATCGCCTCGTTGGTATAGGCCGGCCAGGCCAGCCGCAGCATGGTCGGCCAGGTGATCTTGCGGAACTTGGCCCAGCCGGAAAAGCCGTAGGCATCGGCGGCCTCGGTATCGCCACGGGGGATGGATTGCAGCGCGCCGTGGAAAATCTCGCCCGAGTAGGCGGCGGTGTTCAGGAATAGCACGACGGCCGCACCCACCGCCGCCGAGGTGAAGGCATCGAAGACCGGAAAGTGGGACTTGAGGCTGAGAAAGAGGAAATAGGCAAAGAAGAACTGGATGAAGAGCGGCGAGCCCCGGAACAGGAAGATGAACCATTCCGAGGGCTTGCGGATCAGCCGGTTGGGGCTGGCCTTGCCCAGGGCCACCACCGTGGCCAGCACGAAGCCCGTCAGCAGGGCGACGAGGCCGAAATAGACGTTCCAGATCATCCCCGAGCCGATCAGGGTGAACTGCTGGCACAGCGTGAAATCGTCCCGCGGGAGGAGGCGTTCGCCAAGGCCTATCGAACGGAAAGCGTAATCGGTGATGGTGTCCCAGCAGCTCATGCCGCTACCTTTCGCTGGGCTTCCCCGCCCGAAGTCGCCTGGCCATGAGTCAGTTTCGTCATCAGCCGGTCCAGGCCGATCTCGGAGACACGCGTCAATGCGAGGTAGAAGACCAGCAGCACCAGGAAATACCACATGCGCCAATCGCCATGGGGGTAGTCGGTGAACCGTTCGCCCTTGATCCCGCCCAGTTCGCGCGCCCAGTAGACGATGTCCTCGACGCCCAGCAGGAACAGCAGCGGCGTGGCCTTGGTCAGTACCATCCACAGGTTGCCCAGCCCCGGCAGGGCATAGACCCACATTTGCGGCACGAGGATGCGCCAGAAGCACTGGCGTCGCGACATGCCATAGGCCTCGGCCGTCTCGATCTGGCCGCGCGGGACGGCGCGCATCGCCCCGAACAGGACATTGGCCGCGAAGGCGCCGAAGACGATGGCAAAGGTCAGAACCGCCAGGAAGAAGCCATAGGTCTCATGCACCCATTGCGCGGCATTCCCCAGCGGCAGCTTGGCCTCGGAACAGACGACGAAATCGTTGCCCTGGCGCACCGCGTCGGGCCAGTCGGGGCATTTGATCCGGTGGCGGAGGTATTCGAACCCCTGGTCCAGCGCGATCACGAAGAAAAGGAAGAAGGCGATGTCGGGCACGCCGCGCACCAGGGCGATATAGGCCTTGCCCAGCCAGGACAGCGGCGCGATGCGGCTGCGCGCGGCCATGGCCCCGCCAAAGCCGAAGGCCAGCGCCGTCGGCGCGGTGATCGCCAGCAGCAAGAGCACCGTGCCGAAGGACACGTAGAAATTCATGTGCTTGCCCGTGGTCAGGTAGCACGACAGCCATTGCAGGCCGTCCAGTGTCGAAGGGTCGGTGCAGAAACTGAAAATGGCGGGCCTCGGACCAGCGGCGCAAAATGCGTGGATTTGCAAGGGAAAGGGGGCCCGCGCCGGAGTGGACCGGCGCGGGCGCGAGAGGCCTCAGAAGGTCGAGGCCACCTCCCATTTCTCGATCAGGTCGTTGAGCGACCCGTCGTCCTTCATGGACTGGATCGCCGAGTCGAAGGTCTCGCGCAGTTCGGTATCGCTTTCGCGGACCCCCATGCCAACGCCGCCGCCGATGGATTCCATGCGGTCGAGCATGACCAGGTCGGGGTTGCTTTCCAGCGCGCCGTCCAGGAAGGACTTGTCGGCCAGAACCGCGTCGGCCTCGCCGTTGCGGACGGCCGAGATGGTTTCCTCGGGCGTGGCGAATTCCACCAGGGTCCAGCCCTTGTCGGCCACGAAGGCGGCCTGGATGGTCCCGGTCTGGGCGGTGATCACAGACTCCGTGACGTCCACATCGGCCGACAAGGCCAGGTAGGACGAGGGGTCGGGCGGGGTGTAATTCTGGGTGAAGTCGATGACTTCCTCGCGCTCCTCGGTGATCGACATGCCCGCGATGATGGTGTCGTAGTTGCCCGACACCAGGTTGGGAATGATGCTGTCCCAGTCGTTGGTGACCCATTCGCAGGTCAGGTCGGCCCGCGCGCAGAGCTCGTCGCCCAGTTCGCGCTCGAAGCCGTCGACCTCGCCGGCGTCATTGAGAAAGTTCCACGGGGGGTAGGCCCCTTCGGTTCCCATGCGCACGACGTCCTGCGCCGACGCCGCCCCGGCGAACATCGCCAGGGCCGCGGTTGCGAGTGCAAGTTTCTTCATTGGTATCTCCCGTTGGTTTGTGGCCCCCGCAGGAACCATGATGGCAGAGGATTCCCTGCCAGCCTGCGTTTGGCAACCGTTACGTATGGGCGGTCACCGAAAGGAAGCCGCGCAGCCGCTCTGACTGCGGGTTTCCAAAGAGTTGCTCCGGCGGGCCCTCTTCCTCGACCAGGCCCTGGTGCAGAAAGACGACGTGGTCCGAGATGTCGGCGGCCATTCGCATGTCGTGGGTGACGACGAGCATGGTGCGCCCCTCTTCGGCCAGCGCCTTGATCACGCGCACGACCTCCTGTTCGAGTTCGGGGTCGAGCGCACTGGTGGGTTCATCGAAGAGCAGCGCCTTGGGCTCCATGCAAAGGGCCCGGGCGATGGCCGCGCGCTGCTGCTGGCCGCCCGAGAGCTGGGCAGGGTAGGCATCGCATTTGTCGCCGATCCCCACCTTGTCGAGATAGGCGCGCGCGGCGGCCTCGGCCTCGGCTTTGTCGCGCTTGAGGACGGTGACCGGCGCCTCCATCACGTTCTGCAGGATGGTCATATGCGCCCAAAGGTTGAACTGCTGGAACACCATCGACAGGTTCGTTCGGATGCGGATCATCTGCGCGCGGTCGGCGGGCTGACGGCTCAATCCCGCGCCCTTCCAGGCCACGGGTTCGCCGCAGAACAGGATGTCGCCCTGTTGGCTGTCCTCCAGAAGGTTCGCGCACCGCAGGATCGTGGACTTGCCCGAGCCCGACGAGCCGATCAGGCTGAGCACATGGCCCGGCGGGGCCGAGAGGTCGACACCCTTGATGACCTCGAGCGCGCCATAGGCCTTGTGCAGGTTGCGAATTTCCAGAACGGGGGCGGGAGCCGGATCGGTCACGGGGCCTCTTGGTGCTGACTGATCCCGCACTAGGGCGCGATTCCGGCTCGAATGCAACGATTTCCGTCATGCGCGCGGCCGGTCAGCCCGGCCTTTTGCCCGGTGCCCGCGGAATGGGCAGTGCGGTATAGTCCGCGGGCGTGCGCGCGACGATCCCGCGCAGGTTGAGCGTGGCGCGATCCTCGGGGTCCAGCGCGGCGCAGGCGCCGGCAAGGGCGGCCAGCCAGGGCGCGGGGTCCT
>NZ_JBKOTX010000142.1:0-15879 GCF_047086965.1 Roseovarius halophilus (ex Wu et al. 2025)
GGGCCGGCACGCGGCGCGGTACGCGCAGGGCGCGGTCGCGGGCTGACGGCCGCCCGGACCTTACGGCACGACAGGCAGCCCCTGGATCGGCGCTGTCAACCTCCGCTCCGCAATGGCATTTTTCGGACCTGTATCGGGCGCGCGCCCGCTTCCGGCGCGCGATGGACGCTTGCGATCCGGCGAACGGGCCGGGCGAAGGCAGCTCTGCAGAGCCGACCGAAAGGCAAGGGCAAGCTGGATCGGCACCGGGGTTTCTTTGCCGAAATCATCGAGCAGGATGGTGACATCACGTTACCCGGGCTGAGTGCAGCCCTGTCTGACGTAACGCGTGTTCAGGCGCAGCTTACCGCTATCGGCAAGTTCCGTCACTTGTTGGGCTACACGTATAACAACGTCACTGGTTACGACCTCTACGCACCGGACGAATGCTGGAACTGCTTCACGGCCGCCAGCCATCTCGCAGGCTAAAGGCGGGACACTGAGCCAGCAGGTGGATGCCGCCCCCGCGCCGCGGCATATGGCCAGCTGACGCGCCCGCCCGAAAAACAGCCCACGCTTTGACATCGCCCGCGTTTTGACCAAAGTTACACCGACGGGCCGGCAGGCCCCGACGGATTGACGCGGGCGGTGATCGGACATGGACGGCAAGACCACTTTGGGCATCGTTCTGATGATCGCCTTCTCGCTGCTGGCGCCCCTGCAGGACAGCGCGGCCAAGCTGATCGGCGGGGCGGTGGCCGTGGGCGTGATCGCGACGACGCGTTTCGTTTTCCAGGCCGCGCTTCTGATGCCGCTGGCTGCCGCTTTCGGCTGGCTTCATCGGCCCGACGGGGCCGAGGCGGGGTTGCACGCGGCGCGGGCCGTCCTGCTGCTTGTCGCGACAGCTTTCTTCTTTATCGCCCTTCGCTACATGCCGATCGCGGATTCCATCGCGATCTTTTTCGTCGAGCCTTTCATCCTCACCCTGCTTGGCGGTCTTCTGCTGGGAGAACCGATCGGGCCGCGCCGTTACGTGGCCTGCAGCATCGGCTTTGCCGGCGCGTTGCTGATCATCCAGCCCAGTTTCCAGGAAGTGGGGCCGGTTGCCCTGCTGCCGCTGGTCACGGCGCTGTGCTTTGCCTTCTACATGATCCTGACGCGCCGCATGGCCACGCGGATGCATCCCATCACGCTGCAAGCCTATACCGGGCTGGCGGCCCTGGGTATCGCGCTGCCGGTGCTGTGGGCCTTTGACGGCTCGGGCGTCGCCGCCCTCGATCCCGCGTGGCCGGGCGCGCGCGACCTGTGGCTGCTTGTGCTTCTGGGCGTCGTGGCGACGCTCGGGCATGTCTGCATCAGCTTCGCGTTGTCGCTGGCGCCGGCATCGCTACTGGCGCCGATCCAGTACCTCGAGATCGTCAGCGCGACGATCTTCGGCTTCTACATCTTCGGCGACCTGCCGGATGCCCTCGGTTTCGCGGGGATCGCGCTGATCGTCGGTTCGGGGTTGTTCGTCTTTTTCCGCGAACGTCACCTGCAGCGCCGCCCGGCGCCACCACCCTGATCAAGGGGTCGGCCAAGCGGGGACAGTCGCGCCCAGCGCGCGGACCGATTCCTCGAGCATGGCTTCCGGCAGGATCACCAGCATCTTGGGCGCGGTCAGCGCAAGGTGCACCGGCCCAAGGGCCGTGTTGGACGTGCCCACGCGTCCGTCAGGCGCGAAATTGATCCCGCCGATGGGCCAGCGCAGCCCGTCGGAGACGCCCTCGACGGCGCCCATCGGGAACAGCGAGACCTCGCATCCCTCGGGCAGGTCGAGCGCAAGCGAGGGCGGCGCGAGGAAAACCAGCTCCTCGCTGCCCAGAAGGATACAGCGGTGCTGGGGGTTGCGCACCAACGTGTTGTAGGCCGCCAGCTGATGATCCAGCCGCGCGCCGGAAAACCCGATGCCGATGACCAGCGGCGCCGCGATGTTTTCAAGGCACTTGTCGAAATCCGTGTTGTGCTGATCCGGAATACGGTGCAGGGAGTCCGGGGGCAGAGTATCGCGCGCCGCCACGCTCAGGCTGTCGAAATCCCCGATTATCGCTTCCGGGGTCACCCCGTGGGCCAACGCCGCGTCGGCCCCGCCATCGGCCGCGACAAGCCGGGGCGCCAACGCACGGGAGCGCGCGATCCGCGCGTCCGTCACTTCGGCACCACCGATCAAGGTCACCGGCGCGTCTGAGCATACAATCATCGAAAACATCCCCAACTGTTGCCAGTTCATGAAACAAATCACATTCTGACCACGAAATGATACGCTAAAATTCTAAGAATCGGGCCTCTTTGGTCCTGCCTGCGAATGTAGACACGGCGGTTGCAGGTGCAGCAGAGCGAGCATTCATCATGGTCAGTACAAGTAAGATCCTCACCGTTTCCTATGGCACGTTCTCGTGTACGCTGGAAGGCTTCGACGACTCGTTCGAAACCATGAAAGCGATCGCGGAGTATTTCAGGGATCTGGCCGCGGACGACCGATATTTCGGCGCGGAACCGCCGACCCCGGACGCCGAGATGCTTGCACGGATCGCCGAGCGCGAGATTTCCCGCCACGTTCAGGCGCGGGAGGAGCGCGGCAAGATCGTGCTGCGGGCTGACGAGGCGCAGGAAGCAGCCGAGGCGCCGCCCGCCGCGGCGGACGTTGCGACCGCCCCTGCCGAACCGGCCGAGGAAGCGGCACCCGCCACGCCCGAAACGACCGCGGACGCGGCATCGCCGCCCACCCGTGAGCAGGCGGCGGCAATTCAGGCGGAAGCCCCCTTGGCCGACAAGGTGAGCGGCGCCCCGCAGGAACCGCCCGAAGAAACAGTCGCGCCCGCCGAGCCCGCCGAGGCGGCCGAAGAGCCAGCGCCCGACACTATGGCGGAGGTTGCGCCCCCCGAGGCATCGACGAGACCGAGCGCCGAAGCCGAAACGAGCGAAGCACCGCGAGAAGCGCCGGCCCCCGAAGAGCAACCGGCAGAGATGGTCGATGAGGCGGAACCGGCCGAGGCCGCCGAACCTCCGCAGGAAGACCAACCCGCCGAACACGCCGAAGCGGCGCAAATCGCCCCATCACCCGCCGAGGCCGCGGATGAGGAGCCCATCGAGATCGCCGACGAGGAGACGGAGAAACCTCGCGGCGGCGCGGGCGATGCCGTTGCGGAACCGGCCCAAGCGGCGGAGGACACCAGCATCGCGGCGCGGCTGCGGCGCATCCGGTCGGTCGTGTCCATGTCGTCATCCGCGTTCACGACAGACGAATACAGCGAAGACGAACATGCGCAGGATTTTGGCGTCGCGCCCACCGAACCGGACATGGCCGAGGAAAGCGACACCACCGGAACCGGCGATTTTTCGGATATCAGCGCCATCCTGGAAGGGAGCGCAAGCCAAGCCGACCACACGCCGCCGAAGCCCGATCGTGACCGGCAACCGGCCGAAACGGCCGGGGAAGAATCCCCCGCGCAGGAGGACGTCGAACTGGCACGGGACACGCTGGCCGAACTGCTGGCCGACTCGATGCCCGAACCCGAGCCCGCCCCGGTCAGCGAGCCCGACGCCGAGCACATACCGACCGGGAAAAGCCCGACGCGGGAACAGGCACCGGAGGCCGAGCCCAAGGACGAGACCGCAACGCCGGAAGACGCGACCGCGGCCCGGGTGTTCAAGGTCACCCGCAGCGAGTTCGAGACCGCGTTTGAAGCCACCGAAACGGAAGTCGACGAAGGCACGGAGCTCAATCTTTTCGATGAATCGACAAAAGATTTCGACACCGGCGAGACGACGCTGAGCCCCGAGGAGGAGGCCGAGCTGCAACGCGAGCTTGCGGAAGTCACGGCCGAACTTGCCGGGCCCGGGAAGGACGCCGAGACCACGGCGGATCAAGCGGAGCAACGAGAGGACGACACGGACACCGGGAGGACACCAGAGGCGCCCGAGGCCGAGCCAGCCACGACACCGCCCGAGGCCGAGTCGCGCGGCGATGCCGGGCAGGCACCGGTCCGCGGGGCGGACAAGCTGGCCCGGGCCGATGATTCCGACCTGTCGCGGATTTTCGAGGAAGCCGACCACCAGCGCGAGCAGCCGGAATCCAACCAGCGTCGCCGCGCCATCCAGCATCTGCGCGCCGCGGTCGCCGCGACACGGGCCGAGGAACGTGGCACCGAGGGGCTGACACAGGGCGTGGACGACACGCCATTCCGGTCGGACCTTGCCAGCGCGGTACGTCCGCGACGCCCGCGGGCAGGTGACACCGGGCGCGACCAACGGCCAGAGGGATCGCGCGCCGCGCCCCTTAAACTGGTGGCCGAACAGCGGGTCGATACACCGCGCCAGCCGGTTCGGCCTCGTCGCGTGTCCAAGCCCACCGAAACACAGCCATCCGCTGGGGGGGATGCCGGCGGCCGCGGTTTCTCGGAGTTTGCCGAGGACGTCGGCGCGACGCAGTTGCCCGACCTTCTGGAAGCCGCCGCCGCCTACATGGCCGATGTCGAGGGATTTCCCCAATTCTCGCGCCCGATGCTGATGGGCAAGCTGAAAGAGGTGGAAAAAGAGGGATTCTCCCGCGAGGACGGGCTGCGCTCCTTCGGGCAGCTGTTGCGGCAGGGCAAGTTGCAGAAGATCCGGGGCGGACGTTTCGCCGTCACCGAGGAAACCGATTTCCGCACCGAGGCCCGCCGGGCCGGATGACCGGACACCGCGGCAACACCGTGAAACGGTCGGAAGTCCGGCCCTCTCGGTGCGTTCGGCCCCGTTGTGCCCACCGGGGATTTGAAATCCGCCGCGCCGCTGCCATTTTATCGGTAGAGGGTTGCAAGCGTGAAGGAGCACGGGGCGCATGACCTACACCAAGGACGAAACCGCCATAGCCCGGCTGACGCCCGAACAGTACCGTGTCACCCAGCAGGACGGCACGGAACGGCCGGGGACCGGGGAATACCTGCATAACAAGGAACCCGGAATCTACGTTGATATCGTCTCGGGCGAGCCGCTATTCGCATCGGCAGACAAGTACGAATCCGGCTGCGGCTGGCCCAGCTTCACCAAGCCGCTGGTACCCGCGCATATCACCGAGTTGCGTGACACCAGCCTCGGCATGATGCGTACCGAAGTACGCAGCAGCCACGGCGACAGCCACCTGGGCCATGTCTTTCCCGACGGCCCCGCAGACCGGGGCGGCTTGCGCTACTGCATCAACTCGGCCAGCCTGCGGTTCATCCATCGCGACGACATGGAGAGCGAAGGCTACGGCGCCTACCTTGATCAAGCGGAGGAAAGATCATGACCGAACGCGCAGTTCTCGCGGGGGGATGTTTCTGGGGCATGCAGGATCTGATCCGCAAGCTGGACGGCGTGATCAGCACCCGCGTCGGCTATACCGGCGGCGATGTGCCGAACGCCACCTATCGCAATCACGGCACCCATGCCGAGGGGATCGAGATCACCTTCGACCCGGTGAAAATCAGTTATCGGCGACTCCTGGAGTATTTCTTCCAGATCCATGACCCGACCACGCTGAACCGCCAAGGCAACGACGTCGGCATGTCGTACCGGTCGGCCATCTACGTCGTGGACGACACGCAACGGCAGGTCGCGCTCGACACCATCGCGGACGTGGAGGCCAGCGGCCTCTGGCCCGGCAAGGTCGTGACCGAGGTGGAACCGGTCAGCGATTTCTGGGAAGCCGAACCGGAACATCAGGATTACCTTGAACGCTTCCCGCAGGGATACACCTGCCATTTCCCACGGCCCGATTGGGTCTTGCCGAAGCGTGACGCCGCCGAGTAACCGCGTCAGCCGGACAATATCCAGTCCACCGCGTTGGACAGGTCGGCGCAGACGCGGCTCGGCGCCGGATCGGCCCGGCTCTCGTCGCCCGGTCGATACTTGCCCGTCCGTACCAGCACCGACGCCCCCAGCCCGGCGCGCAGGGCCCCGGCGATGTCGGCTTCGGCATCGTCGCCCACCATCGCGGCGTCAGCGGCATCGCACCCCATGCTGGCCAGCGCGGCCGCGAAGAAATCCGGCGCCGGTTTGCCCAGCACCTGTGCCTTGGTGCGCGCGGCGTATTCCAGCGCCGCGACGAAGGCGCCAGCGTCGATGCTGAGCTCGCCATCGCTGTCCTTGAAACTGCGATTGGCGGCCAGCGCGACCAGCGCAGCACCCCCGTGCAGGGCGCGGAATGCAGCGTTCATCGCGTCATAGGTGAAATGCTGCGCCGCGTCGCCGACCACGACGGCGCCGGGCTTGCCGTCTTGCGGCAGATCCGCGAAATCCTCTTCAAGGTCGGGATGGACCAGCAGGTGAGGCGTCACACCATCGCGCGTCAGCGTCTCGACCGCCGCGCGCGCGGGTGTGAAAAGCTCCTCCGGGGCAATGTCGAACCCCATCTCCGCCAGCTTGCCCAGCAGCACACGGCGGGGGTCGCGCGTCGAATTCGTGATAAACCGGACCGGCAAATCCGCACCGCGCAGCCGGGCCACGGCCGCGACGGACCCGTCAATGGCCTGCCCGCCCTCGTACAGGACACCCGACAGGTCGAGAAGAACAGCCTTGATCATCGCTCAACCATGGCAATGCCGCGGGACGCGGTCAATCGCTGCCCCGTCAGGCCGCCCGGGAGCCGCCGTAGGCATGCTGGCGCACCGCTTCGGGCGTTTCGCCGTACTTGCGGCAGAACCATTTCTTCATCAGCGTGACGTTCGAGAACCCGCAAGCCACGGAGACCTCGTTCAGCGGCATGCTCGTCTGGGTCAGCAGGCTGCGTGCCCGTTCCAACCGCAGGTCACGGTAAACCTTGAGCGGGGTCTGCTCCAGCAATTCGCTGAACCCACGTTCCAGCTTGCGGGGGCTGACTTCGAGGATATCGGCGATCTGGCCGACGGTCAGCGTGTCCTCGAGGTGGTCGAGCATGATCTGCAACGCCTCGCTGATCACGAGGTTGCCCTGTGCCATGCGCTTGTACCGCCAGTGTTCGCCCGTCGGCGTCTCGGATTCGGGTTCGCTCAGGCCCAGATACCGTGACAACGCCGCGCGCGTGAATTCACCTTCGCGGGCACCGACCAGCTCCACGATCATGCGCATGGCGGCGGCCGGGCTGATGGCGCTACTGAGCGACTTGTGATGGCATGTCGCGGCCTCGACCATGTCAAGGCCGCGCCCGCATTCCCCGACGCCGGGGCGGAAATCGGGATGAACGGCAACCTGCTTGGCGCCGAGCACGCCCGCGACGAGTGGCACGAAGATGGCCGAGCCCACGACACAGACGCGCGCCGCGTTCCGGATGCCGGCGCGCAACCCGTTGAGGGCCGCACCTGTCGGCCGCCAAGGGGTATCCAGCCCTCCGACCAGCACCAACGTCTGGTCCGGGCCGCAGATCGGCGCTTGGGACAGGGCGTCGGCGCCACAAACGTGCGACCATGCATACGCCTTGTCCCCCACCATGCGGTTGGCGGCACGCAGCACGTCGATGCAGCCTTCGGCCGCGTGCGCCACCCGTTCGTTTTGCGTGATGAATACAAAATCCCCCGACAGGCTGCGCCTTGCGAGCGTGGGAGCGGCGACAGCGGAACGGGCCGTTTCAAGGTTTTCAAGATACATGACAGATCTTCCTTTCCTCGTTTTGCGCGGAGCCCTGAAATCCGCCGGTGACTTTTCTCAGCTTGTGTTCTTCAACGATGTCTCGACCGCGTGCAGGAATGATCCCGCCGACGAGCTGGCCGACAACAGCAGATAGGCATCCCCGCCCGTGCGGATGATCAGCACGCCGAGATGCTCCATGACCGTGCGATGCGCATCATCCACGGCAAAGGCATCGCGGTGCAGATCGAGCGGGCAGATCCGCTCCAGCGCGGCGCGGGACATCGGCCCGTCAACGCTCAGCCCGGTCCAGACATCCGTCTGGTCGGTTGTGTAGACCTTGCCCTTGAGTTTGTCCGCCACGACACGTTCGGCATCGGGGGTGGCATGCGTGAAAATCACGAACCCCTGATCCGGGGTCAGCCTGACAAGACGTGCGCCGTCCGCGGTGACGACGGATTTTCCCGGCTCGGGCAACGCGGCACCATAAGCATCCTGTACGGCCTTTTCGGCGTCGGCCTCGCCGCCAAGGGGCAGCGCGACAGAGACGATGGCCATATCGGCCGGCGCGGTGACGCGCGTGTCTCCGACGGCGAGATCGGTTCCCGCCAGCGGCGGGGCGGAGGTGAGGGTATAGTCAGGCACGCAGACGCTCTCCTTCCGGGTCGATGAAATGGGCCGAGCAGATCTCGACCTCCACTTCGTTGCCATGCAGCGGATTGACGGCGCGCACGATCTCGCCCTTTCGGGTATCGCCCGACTGGATGAAGCCGAGGCCGATGGAATGGCCGAGGCTGGGCGAGTAGGCCACCGAGGTCATCCAGCCCTGATCGTTGTCCATGTTCGCCGTCTCGCCGCGGTTGATGAAATGCGCCCCGGCGGTCAGCTTCTGCGCGGGGTCGACGGGCTTGAACCCCATCAACTTGACCGCGTCGTCCCGGATCATCTCGGGGCGTTGCGACAGCACGTTGCCGATGCACTCCTTCTTCTGGCTGACCATGCGGCCCATGCCCAGATTGTGCGCGGTTGTCTGCCCGGTCAGTTCGTTGCCCGCGGCATGGCCCTTCTCGATGCGCATGACGCCGAGCGCCTCGGTGCCGTAGGGGACGGCGTCGAACTCGGCCCCCGCCTGCATCAGAACGTCCATCATCGAATTGCCGTAGCGCGCCGGCACCGCGATCTCGTAGGCCAGTTCGCCGGAAAACGAGATGCGGAAAAGCCGCGCCGGCATTCCGCCGCAAACCGTCACCTCGCCGCAGGCCATGAAGGGGAACGCCTCGTTCGAGATGTCGTGGTTCTCATCGACCACCTTGCGCAGCAGCTTGCGCGCGTTGGGGCCGGCCACGGCGAACTGCGCCCAGCCGTCCGTGGTCGAGATCAGGTGCACGTCGAGGTTCGGCCAGAGGCATTGCCGCGCGAATTCGAGCCGGCGGAAAACAACAACCGCGTTGGCCGTCGTCGTGGTCATGACAAAATGGTTCTCGTCCAGCCGCGCGGTCGTCCCGTCATCATAGGCGATCCCGTCCTCGCGCAGCATCAGGCCGTAGCGCACCTTGCCCACGGGCAGCTTGGCGAAGCCGTTGGCGTAGACCTTGTTGAGAAACTCGGCGGCATCGCGGCCCTGTACGTCGATCTTGCCCAGCGTGGTCACGTCGCAGATACCGACGGAGTTGCGCGTCATTTCGACTTCGCGATCCACGCTGTCGCGCCAGCCTTTCTCGCCCGGGCGGGCGAACCATTGCGCGCGCATCCAGTTGCCGACCTCCACGAAGGTCGCGCCGTTCGCCTCGGCCCATTGGTGGCTGGGTGTCAGGCGATAGGGGCGGAAATCCTTGCCCCGCGACCGCCCGCCAAACGCGCCCATAGGCACCGGCGTGTAGGGGGGGCGGAAAATCGTCGTGCCCGTTTCGGGGACCGTCTTTCCCGTGCATTCCGCCATGATCGCAAGTGCGGGGATATTGGCCGTCTTGCCCTGGTCGGTGGCCATGCCCAGCGTCGTGTACCGCTTGAGATGCTCGACCGCGCGGAATCCCTCGCGGTAGGATTGTTTCACGTCCTTCACGGTGACGTCGTTCTGCTGATCGAGCCAAGCGCGCTTGGTGCTTTCCCTCACGTACCAGAAAGCGGCGCCATCGCGCGGTTCGTCCTCGGCATCGGGGGTCGGTGCCTTCACGGGCGAAAACCCGAGATCAGCGATCTGCGCATCCGCCGCGTCGCGCCCCGCCGCGAGGGCGGCGGCCAGCGTCAGGGCCCCGTTCGCGGCCCCGGCCACGGTCATGCCCGGCGGCAACTCGCCGCCCGGAACGAACGCATTCAGGCTGTCACGCCATTCGGGGCGGCCACGCTGGTGGCATGTCAGGTGCACGTTCGGGTTCCACCCGCCCGAGACGGCCAGACAGTCGGTAGGGACCACTTGCCCGTCGGTCAGCGTGACGGATTTCACTCCCTTGCGGCCGACCGTATCGACCACGGCCGCGCCGCGCACGTGCCGCGCTCCGGGCACGTCACAAACGGGCAGGCAGTCCCGGCTGTCGATGACCGCCGTGACCTCGACACCCTTTGCTGCCATGTCGGCGGCCGTGCGCCACCCGTCGTCGTTATTGGTGAAAACCGCAAGCTGGCGCCCCGGCGCAACGCCGAAACGGTTTGCATAAGCGCGCACCGCGCCGGCAAGCATGATGCCCGGCCGGTCGTTGTTGCCGAAGGCGATGGGCCGTTCCGTCGCCCCTGCGGCCAGAACGGCGCGCTTGCTGTAGACGCGCCAAAGAATCTGCCGCGGCTTGCCGCCACTGTCGGCAAGGTGATCGGTGCAGCGTTCGAGAGCGCCGTGAATCCCGTGGTCGAACGCGCCGTAAACGGTGGTCCGGGGCATGAGCCGCACGTTGTCCATCGCGGACAATTCGGCAACGGCGTCGCGCGCCCAGTCCGCACCGGGCCTCCCGTCAACCTCGAGCGTTTCGGCATTGAGGCGCCCGCCCGGCGTGAAGTCCTCGTCCGCGAGGATCACCCGCGCGCCGGCCCGCCCGGCGGCCAGCGCGGCCGACAGCCCGGCCGGCCCGGCGCCGATCACCAGAAGATCGCAATGCACGAATCCCTTGTCGTAACTGTCGGGGTCTTCCTTCATGGACAGGCGCCCGAGGCCCGCGGACGCGCGGATCGCCGGCTCGTAAAGCTTTTCCCAGAACGCTTTCGGCCACATGAAGGTCTTGTAGTAGAAACCGGCCGACAGGAACGGCGACATAAGGTCCGTCACCGCCATCAGGTCATATTCGAGCGACCCACGATGGTTCTGGCTGTTGGCGCGCAGATCGTCGAACAGCTCGACCGTCGTGGCCCGCGTATTCGGCTCCTGATACGCACCGCTGCGCAGTTCCACGAGCGCGTTGGGTTCCTCGGACCCGGCCGTGAGTATGCCGCGCGGGCGGTGATACTTGAAGGACCGCCCCACGAGCCGCTGACCGTTGGCCAGCAGCGCCGAAGCGAGCGTGTCACCGGGATGGCCCTTCATCCATTTGTCGTTGAACCGAAAGCTGATCTCGGTCGAGCGGTCCACCTGGCCGCCGCTGATACGGTTGATCTGGCTCATCTGTCGCGCCCCCTGCCGCGTGCCACGTCACGGGCCATTTCCACCCTCGTGATCTCATGGGTAAGCGTGCTTCGTGTCACCACGAGCCAAGAACGGTCCCCCTGCTCGTGGTACCACAACTCCTGGTGTTCGCCGGCCGGGTTATCGCGCAGATACCCGTAGTCGTGGAACTTTTCCATCGCGTCCTCGGCCTGCCAGTCGGGCCGGTCGATCAGGGCCGCATCCCCGAGATAGACGAATTCGGCGGCATCGCGGGGGCCTAGAAGCGGGTGCTTGATAATCATGCTCTGTCCCTCCTCAATGCAGGTTGGGCTGGTTGCCCACGCCCTTTTCGTCGATGATGTTCCCGCGGCGGAACCGGTCGAGGCGCATCTGTGTCGCCGTCGGGTGCGGCTCGTCCTTGGCCAGCAGATGGGCGTAGCAATAGCCGCTTGCCGGTGTCGCCTTGAAGCCGCCATAGCACCAGCCGCCATTGAAATAGAGCCCGTCGATATGGGTGCGGTCGATGAAGGGCGACCCGTCCATCGACATGTCCATCACCCCGCCCCAGCTGCGCAGCAAGCGCGCCCGCCCGATCATGGGCATGATCGCCATGCCGCCCTCGGCCACGTCCTCGATCACCGGCAGGTTGCCGCGTTGGGCATAAGTGTTGTAACCGTCGATGTCCCCGCCGAAGACCAGCCCGCCCTTGTCGGACTGGCTGACGTAGAAATGGCCGGCACCGAAGGTCACAACCCCAGGAAGAACAGGTTTCAGACCCTCGGTGACGAACGCCTGCAACACGTGGGACTCGATCGGCAGACGCATTCCGGCCTTCGCCATCACGCGCCCCGAGGACCCGGCGACGCAGACAGCTACCTTTTTCGCGCGGATCGCACCGCGCGAGGTTTCGACGCCGCGGCACTTGCCGCCCTCGATGTCGAAACCCGTGACCTCGCAATTCTGGATGATATCGACACCGTGGCTGTCTGCCCCGCGCGCATAGCCCCACGCCACCGCGTCGTGCCGCACGGTGCCGCCGCGCCGCTGGAACAGCCCGCCCTTGATCGGGAAGCGGGCGTTGTCGAAATCGAGAAACGGCAACTCGGCCCGCAGCTGGTCGGCATCGGCAATCTCGGCATCGGCCCCGGCCAGCAGCATCGCGTTGCCCCGACGCACGAACGAATCACGCTGCGCGTCCGAATGGAAAAGGTTCAGGATCGACCGCTGGCTGATCATCGCATTGTAGTTGAAATCCTGCTCGAGGTTTTCCCACAGCTTCAGCGACAATTCGTAGAACGGCTCGTTCCCCGGCAGCATGTAGTTCGACCGGATGATCGTGGTGTTGCGCCCGATATTGCCCGATCCCAGCCAGCCTTTCTCGAGAACCGCGATATTGCGCATCCCGAATTCCTTGGCCAGGTAATAGGCCGTCGCCAGCCCGTGCCCCCCGGCACCGATGATGACAATGTCATATTCGGGCTTCGGATCGGGCTCGCGCCACACGGGTTTCCACCCCTTGTTGCCGGTCAGCCCCTCGCGGAATATCTTGAAAGCGTTGTAGCGCATCGCCGTGCAATCCCGTGTCTGTGTCATCCCGACTCTGGCCCGGAATTCGGTCATGTACTTTCACGATTTGGACGAATATATTTCCCGAATGGACAATATTGGTTCAAATTCCGTGACCACACGGCGAATCGGCCTGCTGCCGCTCGACGGTTTCGCACTGATGTCCTACGCCGCGCTTGTGGAGCCCATGCGCGCCGCCAACCTGCTGGCGCGGCGCGCGCTTTACGAAATGATCAATATCGGGATGACCGATGGCCCGATCCCCAGCTCGGGCGCGGCCACCGTGACCCCGCAGGCGCACATGCGCGACGATCCCCGGCTCGATTACCTCTTCGTGGTGGCCGGCGGCGATCCGGCGCGGCATGACAGACGCCAGATCATCAATTACCTCGCGCGGATGGCGCGCGCCGGCGTGACGCTGGGCGGTGTGTCGGGGGGCCCCATCGTTCTCGCGCGGGCCGGGCTGATGGAAGGGCGCCGCATGACCGTTCACTGGGAACACGCCGCGGCGCTGTCGGAAATCTCGCCTCACCTGCTGATCGAGCGCACGCTTTACGTCATCGATCGCGACCGTGTCACCTGCGCAGGGGGCACAGCGCCCATGGACCTGATGCACGCGCTCATCACCCGTCACCACGGCGCCCCTTTCGCGCGGCTGGTCAGCGACTGGTTCATGCACACCGAGGTGCGCCCGTCGGCCGGGCCGCAACGGGCGGGCCTCGTCGAGCGTGTCGGCTCGAACAACGCTGCCATCCTGTACGCGGTGGAGATGATGGAAAGCCACGTCGCCGATCCGGTGACGCTGGAGGACCTTGCACAGGTGGCCGGCGTCTCGCCACGCCAGCTCAACCGCCTTTTCCGCGAGAAGCTGGGCCTCGCCACGATGCGGTATTACCGCGACCTCCGGCTGGAAAAGGCGCAGGGCCTTTTGCGCAACGCGCCGATGTCCCTGACCGAGATCGCGCTGGCCACCGGCTTTGCCAGCTCGTCGCATTTCTCCCGCGCCTATTCCGCCCGCTACGGCGAGCCGCCTTCGGCGTATCGATGACACCGGGCCGGGATTTGCGTCACGCGGCCGGCCATTTGCGGCGCCGCCTTGTCATCGCCCGCCCTGCCGGCCTAGGGTCGGCCGCAACCCGAAGGAGGACCGCATGCATATACTGGTGCTGCAACATGAACGCGTGGAGCATCCCGGCATTTTCCGCCGCTTCCTCGACGAGGACGGGCACAGCTGGGACACTGTTGAGCTCGACGCGGGCGATGCGCTGCCCGACCTCGACGATTACGATGCGCTGTGGGTCCTCGGCGGGCCAATGGATGTCTGGCAGGAAGACGCCCACCCGTGGCTGAAGGAGGAAAAGGCGTTCATCCGCGACGCCGTTGTCGATCGCGGCATGCCCTATTTCGGCCTTTGCCTCGGCCATCAACTTCTGGCCGAGGCACTGGGCGGCACGGTCGGCCCGTCCGAGACGCCCGAAATCGGCGTCAAGGAGGTGCAACTGACCGAGGCAGGCGCCTCCGGCGTGCTTTTCGACGGGGTGCCCGAGAAATTCGACTGCCTCCAATGGCATTCCGCCGAAATCAAGAGCCTGCCCGAGGGAATACAGGTGCTCGCCACCTCGCCCGCCTGCCCGGTACAGGCCATGAAATGGCAGACGCGCGCCTTCGGGCTGCAATTCCACGTGGAAATCGAATCCGACACGGTCCGTGACTGGCAGGCGGTCCCGGCCTATGCCGAAGCCCTTGAAAAAGCGCTCGGTTCCCATGCCCTGAAAGATCTCGAAAATGCCTGCGCCGCGCGGATGGAGGATTTCAACGCGCTCGCCGAGCGGCTCTACATCAACTGGCTGCAGGCCACGGCCCGCACCTGACGGCGCCGCGCGGCCTCACCGGGCCGCCTGCCAGCCCGCCGATTGCATCTCGCGCAGGCGGCTGGCGGTTCGCTCGAACTCGAACGTGCCCTCACCTTCGAGATACAGGTACTCCGGCTCGGCCGCGGCGGAACAGATCAGCGTGACACCGGCCTCGTAAAGCGCATCGACCAGCGTGACGAAACGCTTCGCCTCGTTGAAGTTCGACCGCCCGAGCTGCGGTATGTTCTCAAGTACGAGGACACGGGCCGCCTCGGCCAGCGCAAGGAAATCCGCCGGGCCGAGCGGCTTGGCACACAGATCATAGAACCCTGCCCGCACCACGCCGTTGTGAAAGGCCGGGATCTCGACCGCGCGCTTGTTCACGATCAGGCGGTGCGGCGCGCCCTGCCCACCCGTCAGGTCCTGCCATACCGCGTCGATGTTCGCGCGCGCCTCGGCATCCAGCGGGGTGAAATAGCTGGTCGCGCCCGCCAGCTTGTCCTGCCGGTAATCCCTCGGCCCGGCCATTTCATGCACCACCATCCGCTCCTTCACCAGCGCGATGAAGGGCAGGAAAAGCTGGCGGTTCAGCCCGTCCTTGTACAGATCGTCCGGCACACGGTTGGACGTGGTGACGATCACGACCCCCGCGGCGAAAAGCGCCTCGAACAGCCGCCCCACGATCATGGCATCGGTGATGTCGGTGATCTGCATCTCGTCGAAGGCCAGCAGCCGGACACTCTCGGCGACCCGCGCGGCAACGGGGGCCAGCGCGTCCTCCACGCCATCCTGCCGGGCCCTGTGCATCCCGGCATGTATCTCCTGCATGAACGCATGAAAGTGAACCCGCCGCTTGGGCACGGAAATACTGTCAACGAACATGTCCATGAGCATCGATTTCCCGCGCCCGACACCGCCCCAGACATACAGCCCCATGGGCGGCTCGGGCGCCTTGCGGAACCAGCCACGCTTGACGGGCTTGTCCAGCTCGGCGCGGATACGCTCCAGCTCGGCGATCACGCCTTCCTGCGCCGGGTCACGGCTCAACTCACCAGCCTCCACCATGCGGTCATATATGCGGGGCAGCGTTTCCATTCTTTCCCGATAGCGCGGCACGCGGCCCGTGAAAAGCACCGATCACCGCCCACCCGCGCGCGAGACTTCCATCACCTTCCCGCCCGGCCGCGCCGCATCGCGACAACCCGGCCTTCTTCTTGGCAAAAATACCCTCGCCGAAGGCGTCCGCCGTGACCGCGAGCGCCCGCCGTCGGCACGGCAGCGCAGGCCGTCGTGCCCCCGGCCCGAGCCGCC
>NZ_JBKOTX010000143.1:0-15849 GCF_047086965.1 Roseovarius halophilus (ex Wu et al. 2025)
GTATCGAGCGCCTGGTGCATGGCCGCCAGCACATCCGGGTGCTGGCCCATGCCGAGATAGTCGTTGGAACACCAGATCGTAACGTCGCGGACGGACGCGTCCAGGTGGTTTCTGGCCTTGGGAAAGGCGCCGCGTTCCCGCTCAAGGTCGGCAAAGACGCGATAGTTGCCTTCGTCCCTGAGCCGTGTGAGTTCGGCGCGAAAGTAGGCGTCGTAATTCATGTCCGGTCAGGTCCCCGCGGCGGCCTGGACGATCTCGTCCAGAAGGGTTTCGACGGTCTGCATTGGCCCGTCCGGGTAGGTGCGATGCCCGATCATGACGTCGCCGTCACGTTCCGTGACGAAGATGCCGTAGGGGCAATGCGCGATGTTCATCGGGTCGGCTTCCATGACCTCGCGCGAGACGGTGGCCGAACAGAACAGGAAGACGTCGGCGGCTTCGAAGATGGTGACGTCCGAGCCGACATCTTCGCCGGTGCGGTTGAGCATGTCGCCGACGTGGCTGACATAGTCGATCACCAGGCCGCGGCCGATTATCTCGTTCTCGACGGCGAAGGTGGCATCGTCGAAACTGCCCTCGAAGGGGGTCATGACGGCCTCTTGCGCCAGTGCGGTTGTTGCGGTCAGGCACAGGGCCAGGACGGCAAGCGTTTTCATGGGGTCTCCTCCGTGTTGGGCACCATTTTCACCGACAGGCATTCCGCGGGCCTTGACCTGGATCAAGGCCCGCGGGACCGGTCGGTCAGCCGAACATGTCGGCGGTGATTCCGTCGTACCAGCCGATCGACTCGCGGTAGGTAGCGGCCCGGACCTCGGCGCTTTCGCCAGTGTCCGAGATAAAGCCGTCGACCTTGGCGATCTTTTCCTCGGTGGCCTCGTAGGTGGCGCCCACCTTGACCCCGTTGTCGGTGTCGATCAGCGACCAGCAGGTATTGGCGAAGCGCGCCGGGAAGACGCTGGAGCCGGTCAGGGCCCCGCGCACGGCGTTGGCGCAGACCTTGGCCTGGCTGTTGGCCGCGAAGCCGGATTTCGGCATGTCGCCCTGCGCCGCGCTATCCCCGAGCACATGGACGTTCTCGTCCATGGTGCTGGACAGATCGGTGGCGTTGACCGGCGCCCAGTTGCCCTCGGTGACGCCGGCGATCTCGGCAATGCGGCCGGCCTTCATGGCCGGGATCACGTTGCAGACATCCACGTTCTCGACCGCGCCGCCGATCGAGAGGGTCATGGCCTCGGGGTCGACCTCGACATCGTCGCCGCCGAAGTCCGGGCCGATGCGCTCGATCATGCCGGCGTAGTTGTTGCGCCAGCCGTCCTCGAAAAGCGCCTGCTTGGAAAAGTTTTGCTTGGGATCGGCGATCAGGATCTTGGCCGTCGGATTGATCTCGGACAGAAGGTGGGCGACCATACTGACGCGTTCGTAGGGGCCCGGCGGGCAGCGGTAGGGGTTGGGCGGGGCGACCATGGCATAGGTACCGCCCTCGGGCATGGCCTCGATTTGCGCCTTGAGCAATTCGGTCTGGCTGCCGGCCTTGTAGGCATGGGGCATCCGGTCCTGGGCGTTGATGTCCCAGCCGGGCACGGCCCCGTCCACGAAGTCGATCCCGGGCGACAGGATCAGCCGATCGTAGCCCAGCGTGTACCCCCCCGCGGTGGTCACGGTCCGCGCGTCGCGGTCCACGCCGGTGGCCCAGTCGTGCAGCACGTTGATCCCGTAGCTGCCCGCGAGCGTGCCGTAGGAATGGCCGAGGCTGTCCATCTCGCGGAAGCCGCCGATGTAGAGGTTCGAAAAATAACAGGTGTAATAGGCGCGTGTCGGCTCGATCAGGGTCACGTCGATCGCGCCGTTCGAATCCTTGGCGATGTAGCGCGCCGCCGTGGCCCCGCCCGAGCCGCCGCCGATGACGACGACGCGCGGGCGGCCGTTGTCCTGGCCCATGACGCGGGGCGCCGAAAGCGTCGCCGCGCCCGCGGCCGCGGTGCCGATGAAGGCTCTTCTGTTCAGTTTCATGTCGGGTCTCCTCCCTTGGTTGCTTGGCGCGCCGATTGGCCCGGCGTCGTTGTGGTCCGGCTGCCCGGTCCCCCTTTGTGGCGGGGCCCCTCCCGGCCCCGTCCTGTCCGTCCCTATTCGACCGTCGCGAAATAGGCGGCCAGCGCCGCGATCTCCTCGTCCGACAGGCGGCTGGCCGTCATCTGCATGACGTTGTGCTCACGCACGCCCTCCTTGTAGGCGTGCATCGCGGTAACGAAGACATCTTCGGGCCAGTTGGTGATCGACGGGATGCCGTTGGCGGCGCCGCTTTCCTGATGGCACGAGGTGCACTCGCCGGACAGGTATTCACCGTAGGCCGGGTCGCCCACGATGGCGAGGATTTCCGGGTCGACCGAATGATCCACCGCCGCCGCCGTGAGCGCGGCCTCGGGAATGTCGGCCGGGTCGGCCGAGAACAGCCGCAGGTAGGCCAGCAGGTCGGCGCGATCCTCGGCATCCGCCATCCCGGCGTAGTTCATCCGGGTGCGGCTGACGAAGACTCGGGGGTTCTCGATGTAGCGGTCCAGCGTCTCGAAGGTCCACTTCAGCCCGGCATCGGCCCGCAGCATCATGTCCTCTGAATAGCGGAACCCCTCGATGGCGCCAGCGCGGCGGTCGAAAATCCCGTTCAGATGCGGGCCGACCCGGTTGCGCGCGCCCTGCCCCACCAGGTGACAGGACGCGCAATCCGACTGAAAGAGCGCCTCGCCGCGGTCGGGATCGCCCCCCACCTGTGCGGCGCCGCTGCTGCCCAGGCCGGCGAGGATCACCGCCGGGAGAAGCGCCCGGCGGATCATCACTGTGCCTCGAAGGTCGAGAGGTAGGCGGTGATCGCCGCGATCTCGTCCTCGCTGCGCAAGCCGGCGAAGGACATGTTCGTGCCCGGCATGGCGCCGCGCGGATCGGCCAGGTACTCCCCGAGGCGCTCGGGGGTCCAGACCTCGCCCGCGGCGTTGGCCTCCTCGAAGACGCCCGAATACCGGAAGCCCTCGATCCCGCCGATGGCGCGCCCCAGCACGCCGTTGAGGTGCGGGCCGACGCCGTTGCGCGCGCCGTCGCCGACCTGGTGGCAAGCCTGGCACTTGCGGAAGACGCCCTCGCCTTCCTCGACCAGCGCCGGATCGACCGCGGCCACCTCCTCGGTGGACTCTGTCTCCGACGTCTCGGCCTCGGCCTCTTGCGTCTCGGCCGCCCCGGTGGTCTCGGCGGCGGCCTCGGTCGCCTCGGCCTCTTCGTCCTCGGGTGTGACGTCCAGCACGCTGGCGCGCATGGTGATCTCGACGCTGTCCTTGCAGTCCTCCATGCAGGGCTCTTCGCTGAAGGCCGGTATCTCGCCCTCGGCGCGGTCATCCATGAAGAAACCGTCCTCGTTGGGCAAGCTGACCTCGGTGAACGTGTCCTGCGACAGCTCGAAATCGTCCTCCACGAGGTTGTTGAGATAGAGGATATAGGCAGTGACCGCGTAGACCTCGTCGTCGGTCAGGCTCTGGGCCTGGCCGTAGGGCATGGCCCGGTGCACGTAGTCCCAGACGGTGGACAGGTAGGGCCAGTAGGAGCCTGGGGTCTTGACCGGGTCCTCGCGTTCCAGCGTGTCCCAGCCCCCCGAAAGCACGGGCCAGCGCGCCCGGCCCTCGCCGAAATCGCCGTGGCACTGGGCACAGTTCTCGATGTAGACCTCCTCGCCGGTCCAGACATCGCCCGAACCCGTGGGCAGGCCGGCACCATCGGGGCGGATGTCGATGTCCCAGGCGGCAACTTCCTCGTCCAGCGCTTCGCGGCCGAGGTCGAAACTGTTGCCTTCAAGCTCGCCGATCATGGGGCTTTCGTGGCTTTGCGCCCATGCGGCCCCGACGAAAAGCGCGGGCAACGAGGTGCCACCTTCGAAGGTGTCGCCGGCCTCGGCGCTCGCCTCTGCGGTGACGGTTTCGGTGGCCGCGGCGTCGGCGGGGGCCTCGGCCTCGGCAGGGGCTGTTGCCTCGGCAACGGTGTTCTCGGTGCCCTCGTCGACCGCTTCGATCTCGGCGGGTGCAGCGTCCGCGACCTCTTCGGTTTCGGTGGTTTCGGCGTCGGGGGCCGTGGCCTGCGCGGCCATGGTGTCGGCCTCAGCCTGTGCCGCGGCGGCGTCGGCCTCGGCGGTGTGCGCGGCGCGCTCGGACAGGCCGACGCTCAGCGCGATGACCGAGGTCGCGGCCACGGCGACCAGGGCGAGTTGGTTAGGAAATTTCGACATTCTCGGCCTCGCCATTCTCGTTCACGTACCAGGTCTGGATACCGTTGTTGTGGTAGATGGAGTTCTCGCCCCGCCAGTCGCGCAGCTGGTGCTTGGTGGGCTGCACGTAGCCGGTGCTGTCGTGGGCGCGGCTTTGCAGCAGCAGCGGCTTGCCGTCCCAGTCGAACTCGAAATAGAAGCGGTGCATGGACTTGTTCATGCTCGGGCCGGACATGCGGGCCTGATACCAGCTCTTGCCGCCGTCCAGCGTCACGTCCACCCGCGGGATCGTCCCGCGGCCCGACCAGGCGACACCGGTCAGGACGGTATAGCCGGGCCCGTGGGTCAGCGGGGCCTGCGGGCTGGGGTTGGTGATGACCGATTTGGCGTCCATCTCCCAGGTGAAGCGGCGCGCCTCGCCGTTTTCCAGCAGGTCCGTATACTTGCTGGTCTCCTCGCGGTGGTGCCAGGGCTTGTCGCCCACCTCGATGCGGCGCAGCCACTTGACCCACATGTTGCCTTCCCAGCCGGGCACGACCAGGCGCACCGGGTAGCCCTGTTCGGCGCGCAGCGCCTCGCCGTTCATCTTGAAGGCAACGAGGCAGTCGTCCAGCGCCTTTTCCATGGGGATCGAGCGGGTCATGGCGGCGGCGTCGGCGCCCTCGGGCAGGACCCACTTGGCGTTGGTCTTGATGCCCGCCTCGGCCAGCAGCAGCTTGAGCGGGATACCCGTATACATGACGTTGTGAATCATGCCGTGGGTGAACTGGCAGCCGTTGAGCTGCGCCCCCGCCCATTCCATGCCGGTATTGGCCGCGCATTCGAGGAAATAGGCGTGGTTTTCCCGCGGGAACCGCATCAGGTCGTCCATGGTGAAGACCAGCTCGCGCTCCACCAGGCCATTGATCATCAGGCGATGCTCGGCTGGGTCGATCTCGGCGGCGCCGCTGTGGTGACGCTCGAAGCAGACGCCGTTGGGCGTGATGATCCCGTCAAGCTCGTGCAGCGGCGTGAAGTTGATCGAGGAGATATTGTCGGCCGTCAGCCAGTCCACGGTGCGGCGCACAACGTGGCGTTCGTGCTTGGACGGCATGCCGTAGGGGGCGGCATCGACGCCGTCGCCCAGGTAGACCTGCCAGTCCTGCAGCTCGGTGATCGCCGGGTCGGGGGCGGTCTGCCCCTTGGCGACGGTGGCGGCGACGCTGCCGGCGCCGGCTGCCGCCGCCCCGGTCAGGAAGGACCGCCGCGACGGCTTCTTGCCCTTGAACTTCATGTCCATGTCTCGTCCTCTCGATGCGTCAATCGGCTCAGGCGCCCACGACCTTGACGCTGGTATTCGGCGTCACGGTCACGGTGCCCTGCTTGCGGATGTGGTCCTCGACCACGTCCCAGATCTGCGGGCCCTCGGTGCCCTCGTTCACGGAGGCCCAGCCGGCCACCACGTAGCTCTTTTCGGGGTCGATCGGCGCGCCCGTGGACAGCAGCGTCATGTCCGAGATCCGGCTGCCCTGCGGCTTGGTCACGTCGATGCGATAGCCCATGCCGCCGATGCGGACCATGTCGCCGCCCTGCTGATAGTAGGGGTCGGGGTTGAACAGGTTGTCGCCCACGTCCTCCAGCACGGTGTGAAGAAACTCGCCCGTCATCTCGGTGCGGTAGGCGCGGCCATAGGTCATCGAGGTGACGTTCCAGATGTCCTCGCGGGTGATGTCCTGGCCGGGCAGGACCGACGGCCCCCAGCGCACGCCGGGCGACATGGCGATGTCGGCCTCGCGTTCGCTCATCAGCGCGTCGCAGATCAGATCATCCCACGAGCCGTTGAAGTTGCCGCGGCGGTAGAGCAGCCCGTCGGTCTGGCCGATGACCTCGTCCAGCTGATCCTTGAAGGGCGCGCGCTGGTCGTCGATCAGGCCGGCGACCGTCGGGTCGGGCGCGATCACGTCGGAAAAGACCGGGATCAGCTTGTGCCGGAAGCCCATCATGCGGCCGTTGCGGATATCAAGGTCGACGCGGCTGACGAACTTGCCGTTCGAGCCCGAGGCGACGACGATCGTGTCGCCGACCGTCACCGGTTCGGGCAGCGCGTCGTGGGTGTGGCCCGACAGGATCACGTCGATGCCGGAGACGACCGAGGCCATTTTCTTGTCAACGTCGAAGCCGTTGTGCGACAGGCAAACCACGCATTCGGCGCCCTGGGCGCGCACCTCGTCGACCATCTTCTGCATGTGCTCGTCGCGGATGCCGAAGGAATAGTCGGGGAACATCCAGCCGGGGTTGGCGATGGGCATGTAGGGGAAGGCCTGGCCGATCACCGCCACCTTGACGCCACCGCGCTCGAAGAACCGGTAGGGTTTGAACTCGGCCGCGGGTTCGTCCCACATGGCGTCAAAGATGTTCTGGCCCAGCGCGTCGAAGGGCAGATCGGCGACGATCTCGCGGACCCGGTCCTGGCCCAGCGTGAATTCCCAGTGGAAGGTCATCGCGTCGGGCTTCAGTGCGTTCATCACGTTGACCACGTCCTGCCCCTCGGTCTGGTAGCAGGTGTAGGAGCCGTGCCAGGTGTCGCCGCCGTCCAGCAGGATCGCGTCGGGCCGGTCGCCGCGGATCGCGTTCACCACCGTGGCCACGCGGTCCATGCCGCCCATCTTGCCGTAGGTCCGCGCCAGCGCCGCAAAATCGTTGTAGGTCAGCGCGTAATGCGAGGGGCTGCCATCCTCGATCCCGTAGAGCCTGCGGAAATCTGCGCCGGTGACATGCGGCACCACGCCCCGGTTGTCGCCCACGCCGATGTTGACCTCGGGTTCGCGGAAATAGATCGGCTTGAGCTGGGCGTGGATGTCGGTGATGTGGATCAGCGAGACATTCCCGAAGGTGTCGAACTGCAGCAGCTGGTCCTGCGTGAGGGCCTGCTGCGCGGCCAGCCTGCTCCAGTTGCCGAAGCCCGAGGCCCCGACAAGGGCCGAGGCGGCCATCGAGGCCTGGAGAAAATCGCGACGGGAGATCATGAGCGGATCCTTCTGGTCTTGGTCTGCCGGGTCGGGGTATGCCGGGTCCCGGTCCGCTTTCGCGCCATCATATGCGCAAAAGTGAATATCTGAGATCAAAGAAAACCCGCACCGGCGGAACCGGCGCGGGCCTTCGGATCAGTTGCGGACGGAGGGCGTTTCGACGTCGAGACCCGCCCCGCGCGAGGCCACGTAGAGCTCCAGCGCCTTGAACTCGTCCGAGCCGCGGGTGTACGGCTCTGCGCGGATGTTCTTCATGCAGCCCTTGAACCGGCGGTGGATGGACCCCAGCCCGCCCCACTTGAGGCGGTAGACCGGAAAGCCGTTGATCTGGCCCTGCGACAGGTGATCGGCCCGGATCATGTTGTCGTAGTTGTCCTCGTGGCAATTGGCGCAAGCCATGTCGAGCTGGCCGACGCGCTGATAGTAGAGCTCTTCACCGCGCTCCCACCATTCGCGGGCCGGGCCGTCGATTTCCACGTCGACGGGCATGCCGCGCGACTGCTTGCCGATGGCCGCGGTCATGGCCAGCATCTCGGAGGATTCCCAGGCCCAGTCCTCGGCCTCCATCCGTTCGGTCCGGCAATTGTTGATGTTCTCCTCGAGCGTCCAGAGATCGGTGCCCTCGGGGTTCATCTTGGGCATCGAGGCGCGCACGCCTTCCATCGATTCGGCCATGTCGCCATGGCAATCGGCGCAGGACTCGCCGGTCGCGCCGTCGCCGGTCTGCCAGAGCGACATCCCCTGGTCTACGAAGATCATGCCGGGGTTGTCGAAATCGTCCATCTGCAGGACCTGCGTCTCGGGCGACCGGAAGGTCCAGCCCGACCGCACCACCGGCACGATCCCCTTCATGTGTTCGGCCGGCTGGACCTCGGTGTTGATCTCGACCTGGCCGTTGATCAGCAGATCCTCGGCGCTGACGGCCAGCGGCGCGGCCACGAGGGCCAGTCCGCAGGCCGCAGTCTTGAGTGTCGACAGTGTCATTATTGTTGTCCTCCCTGTGGTCCGCCAGCCTCAGCTGACGGCGATGTCCTTCGATTCCTCGTAGACCGACCCGTCGTCGTCGTACCAGGTGAAGGCGAAGGTGCCGCTTTCGGGCACGGTCGCCTGGAACTCGATGAAGGGGTTGGTGGAAATCGCCGGTTCGAGGATCATCTCGACGACGCTCTCGCCGTTGAACTCGCAGGTGAAGCGGTTGATGATCGACTGCGGGATGGTGTTGCCGTCGCTGTCCTTGCGCTGGCCCGATTCCATGGGGTGCGAGATCAGCGTCTTGATAGTGATGGTGTCGCCGGCGGCGGCATCACGGGGGACGCGGACGCGGGGGGTAACGTTGTCTGCCATGTCTTCAATCCTCTCGTTGGGTTAGCCGCCGCAGCCGCCGATGGTGACCTTGACTTCCTGGCTGGCCTGCACGAACGAGCCGTCGTTCATCCGGGCAATGGCGATCACGTCCTGCGTGCCGGCCAGGCGCATGCGGGTCGAGGCGGCCTGCGCCCCGGCCAGCGGGCCGAAGTTGAAGGCGGCGACATCCGGGGTCGGGTTGCCCGCGGCCAGGATGGTGATCGCGGCGGCGCCCGGGGCGCTGACCTCGATCGGAACGGTGTTGCCGTTCTCGGCGATCTCGGGCGCGGTCAGGGTGATGCCCCCCTCGCCCGGCTCGGCCCCGTCGGTGAAGGCGGCAATGGCATCCTCGATGGCGGCGCGGGCCTGCATCGGAAGCGTGGTCGCCGCCGCGGCCCCCAGCGCCATCAGGATGGTCTCTCTACGCGAAAAGCTCATGATTTCTCCTCTCGGGTTCGCGGTTCCCTGACCTCGGGTCAGTCGGTCAGGGTCATAAGGTAGGCCACAACGTCCTCGACCTGTTGGGCCGTCAGGATCGTCTCGCCCTCGAACTTGTCCTGGTTGCGGGTGAAGTCGTCGGCGACATAGAAGGCCGGCATGATCGTTCCCTGGAACGTCTTCTTGGAATTGATGATCATGCCGCGCAGCTCCGCCTCGGTGCGGTAGCTGCCGATGCCGTCGAGGGGCGGCCCCACCTCGCCGTGGAACGGCTGGTCGGCCATGTCCGAATTGGCGTGACAGGCCAGGCAGTTGCCCAGCTTGCGCGCCACAAAGACCTGGGCGCCATTCTCGGGGTCGCCGGGCGTGCCGGTCAGCGATTGCTCGACCGCGCCGTAGTCGCCGTATGTGACATCGGCCGGGGCCAGCATGTCGGCCAGCGCCACGCTGCCCCCCATGGCCACGCAAACGGCCAGTGCAAATGTTCGCTTCATTGTTCCTCCCTGAAGTCCTTCTGACGTATTTCGACTTTCTTATTATGTATACCGTAGCGCACCGGGCAGGCGACTCGCAACATCAAATTCATAAGCGTGAATTCATGCGCGCCGAGGCAGTCCCCGCCGCGCGGGGGTCAGGGGGCTGCCGGGCTGCCACGTCGTGAGGCCGGTCAGGCGCGGCGCTACTCGCCCCCGTCGGCATAGAGCCCCTCGCCCGCGTTGAATATGCGAGCGTGATACTTCTGAAAGTTTTCCTCTTCGTGAACCCCGTCGCGTACATAGGTCAGCATGTTGTGGAACATGCCGGGGCTGAGCGCGCCGGGCACATAGGCGGCGGCCACGCGGTTGGCGGGCGCCTCTTGCGTCACCTCTTCGGGGAAAAAGTAGATGGTCGGCGTGTACATGGCGCCCCATTTCTGCACCATCTCCTTCTCGGGCAGGGATTCACCATCGAAATCCGTGACCTCCAGATCGCCGAACATGTTGATCTGCACGACATAGAACTCCTCGTGCAGCAGGGCGTCGATCTCGGGGATCGGGTAAACCTCCTCGTGCATCTGGGTGCAGTAGATGCAGCCGCGCTGCTCGATCATCACCGCGAGGCGCTTGCCCTGCGCGGTGGCGTCGGCGTGATCCTCGCGCAGGTCGAGGAAAGTCTGCTGCATCCAGTCGGCCTTGTGCAGGCCGTCGTCGCCCAGCTCCGCCGCCTGCACCGGGGCCATGAGGATCAGCGCCGCAACGGCCGCGATCACGGGTTTGAACACTGTCTTGAACATCGGGTCTCCTCCCTTTTTCGATGTCGGCCGGTCTAGCCGAGGTTGCTGAACGCCGGGAACGTCTCGATCATCCAGTTGCCGATGGCGTTGATCGTGTTGGTCGCGATCAGGATCGCGAAGACGATCAGCAGCACACCCATGGCCTTTTCCACGTGGGCCATGCGCGCCCGGTGCCGCTGCATGACCCCCAGGAACGGCTTGGCGAAGAACGAGGCGATGACGAAGGGCAGCGTCATGCCCAGCCCGAAGACCGCCAGAAGCAGGGTGCCCTGCAAAAGGTCGCCCATGCCGCTGGCCATCATCAGGATCGTGGCCAGCACCGGCCCGACACAGGCGGTCCAGCCGAATCCGAAGGCCAGCCCCATCACGTAGGCCCCCAGCACCGTGGAGGGGTCCGAATTGCTTTCCATGCGCGCCTCGCGCATCAGGAACGGCAGGCGCAGCACCCCGAGGAAATGCAGCCCGAAGACGAAGATCACCGCGGCGGCGACGTAACAGAGCGGCTCCTTGATGGCGGCGAAGGCCTGGCCCAGCGCGGTGGCCCCCAGCCCCAGCAGCATGAAGATGGTGGTCACGCCCAGCGCGAACATCAGCGCGGAAATGGTCAATCGCTTCTGCGCGCCCGGCGCGATTCGCCCGTCGCCGCGCAGTTCGGCCATGGAGATCCCGGCCATATAGGAAAAGTAGAAAGGCACCATGGGCAGGATGCAGGGCGTCAGAAACGCCAACAACCCCGCCAGAAAAGCGCCCATGAAAGACACGTCGAACATGCCGGCTCCTTGAAGAATTCACATATTCAAATTAAGCTAAGTGAAAACGATAGGTCAATTGCGTCATGCTCCGCTTCCTCGCCGCGCTCTGCCTCGCCCCGGCCCTTTCCGGCGCTCCGTTGGCGCGGGCGCAAGACACGGAGGCCGGCGCCGAGGTGCAGATGGTCATGGTCGAACAGGACGGTTGTGCCTATTGCCAGCGCTGGGACGCCGAGATCGGCCCGATCTATCCCAAGACGGGCCTCGGCGCCGCGGCCCCGCTGCGCCGGATCGACCTGCACGACCCCGTGCCGGCCGACCTTGAGCTGGCCCGCCGCCTGACCTTCACCCCCACCTTCGTTCTGGTCGTCGACGGGGTCGAACTGAACCGGATCGAAGGCTATCCCGGCGAGGACTTTTTCTGGGCCCTGGCCGAGCGGATGGCGGCCGACGCCGGCCTGATCGAGCCGGCGGCCGAGGGATGAAGGATGCCCCGCCCCCTGTTGCGCATAACGCGCAAGTGACCGCGGACGCGCCCGGGGCACCTTTCGCGCCCGGGCCCGAAACCGGTAAGGTCTGCGAAACCCGCGGAAGGTGGATCATGGGGCTTCCCGTCATAGACAACGACATCCCGCCCGAGGAACTGGACCGGATGGCCGAGCGCGCCACCGAGGCGTCGAATTTCCTCAAGGCTATCAGCCACGAGGGCCGGCTGATGATCCTGTGTCACCTGGCCACGGGCGAGAAATCCGTGACCGACCTGGAGAGCCTGCTGTCGGCGCGGCAGGCCGCGGTCTCGCAGCAGTTGTCGCGCCTGCGGCTTGAGGGGCTTGTCACCCCCCGGCGCGAGGGCAAGACGATCTACTACCGCTTGACCGACGACCGGTCTCGGCAAATACTGGACCTTGTCTACGACATGTTCTGCCGCGACGGCTGAGCCTGTCGCAGGCAACCGGGAGGAGAAAATGCTGGAGACGATCGGCTACGCCAACGCGGCGGCCCTGGTCGGGCTTTGCGGGGGCGTTTTGCTGGGCCTCGCGGCTCGGTTCGGCCGGTTCTGCACCCTCGGCGCCATCGAGGACTGGCTTTACGGACATGACGATACCCGGATGCGGATGTGGGCCGTCGCCATCGGCGTGGCCGTGATCGGCAGCTTCGCGCTGGTCGGGCTGGGCGTCTTCGAGGCAGGCCAGAGCGCCTATCTCGCGCAGGCCTGGAACCCGCTGGCCTCGATCGCGGGCGGCTTGGTCTTCGGCTACGGCATGGCCATCGCCGGCAACTGCGGCTACGGCGCGCTGGCGCGGCTGGGCGGTGGCGACCTGCGCTCTTTCGTGATCGTGCTGGTGATGGGGCTGTCGGCGCTCATCACGCTGTCGGGGCCGCTGGCCTGGCTGCGGGTGGCCGTCTTTCCCGAACCGGCGGCCAACGGCACGCCGCCGGGCATCGCCCACGGGCTGGGCGCGCTCACCGGGGTGTCGCCGGTGATCTTCGGCCTCGGCCTCGGGGGGCTGATCCTGGCCTTTGCCCTGCGCTCGCCCCTGCTGCGCGCCGCCCCGGCGGCCATCGCCTGGGGCACGGTGGTGGGGCTGGCGGTGGTGCTGGCCTGGGCCGGCACCCAGTGGCTGGCCGTCGAGAGTTTTGCCGAGACGCCGGTGCAATCGCACACCTTCACCGCGCCGGTGGGGGCGACCATGCTCTACGCCATGACCGCCTCGGGCAACGAGCTGACCTTCGGGATCGGCTCGGTGCTGGGCGTGCTGATCGGTGCCTTCATCGGGTCGCTCATCAAGGGTCATTTCCGCTGGGAGGCCTGCGAGGACCCGCGCGAGCTGCGCCGCCAAATCCTCGGCGCGGCCCTGATGGGTGTCGGTGCTGTGGTGGCGCTGGGCTGTTCCATCGGCCAGGGCCTGTCCGCCTTTTCCGTGCTGGCCTGGAGCGCGCCTGTCACCTTCGCGGCGATCCTTGCCGGGGCGGCCCTGGGCCTGCGCCAGCTCATCACCGGCTTTCAACCGGCCGAGTAGGCCGCCCCACCGCCGGTCTGGACCCCACCCTGCCGGCCCTTTAGGTGCATCGGCATGAGCACCCTCGACACCCCCGGGGCCGACCGCATCCTGCCCGGCATCCTGCTGATGATCGGCTTTTGCATGTCCGCGCCCATGCTGGACGTTGCCGCCAAGCTGGCCGCACGAACACTGCCCGTTGGCCAAATCACCGCCGCGCGATTCGTCATCCAGGCCGCGCTGATGCTGCCGGTCTGCCTCTGGCTGGGACTGCGGTTGCGGCCGGGGCCGGGCACCGCGGGCCTGCTGGCTTAGCGGGCGTTGTTCCTGGTGCTGTCGACCTATTTCTTCATCGCGGCGATCCGGGTGATGCCCATCGCCGACGCGCTGCCGAAACTCGTAGACGGCCTCGCCGATCTGGTTGCCCTCGGCATCGTAGACCGCGCAGGCCCAGCCGTTGGCCCGGTCGATGTGGAAAACCTCAGTGTGGTGCGGGGTGGTCATGGTCGTCGTCCTCCGTGGAAAGGTGGGGGCCGGGCCCGGGGGCCCGGCGGTGGCGGTCAAAGGTCGATGATCTCGATGGTGTGGGCCGCGGCGATCCGCGCGAGGCGCTCGGCGTTCTGTTCGCGAGCCCAGCGGGTCATGGCCGCCGTTGCCTTCGGCCCGTCGTAGCCGTGGCGGCGCAAAGGCTTTTCCCACCCCGGGTAAGCGCGGGTCGGGCGGAGCGGGCCGAAGCCGTGGGCCTTTTCGCTCATGGCGCCCTGTGCCGTTTTGGCGGCCTTGGCGCGGTCGAGGCTGTGCCCGCTTGCGATGACCTTGCCGTCCGACTTGCGGATGACGGCCCAAGCGGCTTTGACCGCGCGGTTGCCTTTGTAGGTTTCCTCGTAGCCGTTCGAGAATGTTGCGGTGATGGTCATGGTGGTGCCTCCGTGGAAAGGTGCGTCGCGAGTGCGTCGCTGATGGCTCCAGTTTGCTAGGCAGCACACTCATTAATTCTTGCTTACGAGCATAGGTTTGTGATTCATTTCGTCCAAACAACGGGCGGGAGGATGCAAGTGGCGCGATCAGACATGAGCGATTTGGAATGGGAATTCATCAAAGCTGTCTTGCCTAACAAAACACGCGGCAAGAAGCGGGTGGATGACCGCCGCGTGATCAACGGCATTTTCTACGTCCTGCGCACCGGCATCCCTTGGGCCGATCTGCCCAGCGAATATGGCCCACCGACAACGGTCTATAATCGCTTCAACCGGTGGAGTTATGCGGGCCACTGGGACCGGATTATGGACGCCATCGCCGACGCGCATAACGTGGACACAGTGATGGTCGACGGGACCAGCGTGCGCGCGCATCATTCCGCCACGACTCTCAAAAAAAGACCCGCGCCGCTGTTTAGGTCGCTCACGGGGCGGATTAGGGACGAAAATACATGCACTTACCAATCAGGATGGGCTGCCGATCCGATATGAACTGACACCCGGCCAAGCCCATGACGCGCCGCCGTGCAAGACGCTCCTGAACAATCTGCAACCTGGCCAACATGTGCTCGCGGACAAAGCATATGACGCAGACTGGATCAGGGACTTGATCTGGGAACAGGGCGCTGTCGACGTGATCCCTTCCAAGGCCAACCGCAAACTGCCCGCCGAATTTGATGCTGAAATCTACCGGGAACGCAACAAAATCGAGCGCTTCTTTGGTAGGCTGAAAGCCTCGTTCCGCCGTATCGCAACCCGATACGAGAAGACGTCACGCAATTTCCTGTCGATGATCAAACTGGCCTCGGTCAGGCTGTGGATCGAGTTTTATGAGTCGGCTGCCTAATACAGCCGGGGCAGTGAAGCTCTATAAGCGCTTGATCCTGTCCTTTTTCTTGAATGGCTACCCGCAGATTGGGTGCGGGATTGCCCGAAAATTCTTTGGAAATTTCAGAGGCCCCAATTTTCCCGCAACTATGGCCTAACCTTTGAAAGTGACGGGATTGTCCAGACGGCTGGGTCGCCCACCATGCGCCCTCTTTTCATCAGCGCGCGGACAGGCGACAATCTGCGGCGTCGTGCCCCTCGCCGCGACGTTGGGCGTCACGCCTCAAGTCCTGCCGTGGTTTTTCCTTTATCCGGCCCGGGCCGCGGGGCAAACTCGGGCCATGAGCGACACCTCCTCACAGATCCCCCTCCTGCGGCGCCTGTTCGACCGTGCCGTCGCGGTGGCGGACCCCATGCGCAGCCTTGCCGATCATCTGCCCGCGCAACCGCCGGGCCGGGTCGTCGTGATCGGTGCGGGCAAGGCCAGTGCCCGCATGGCCGAGGCGGTGGAGGCCGCCTGGGGCCCCTGCGAAGGGCTGGTCATCACCCGTTACGGCTATGCCCGCCCCTGCGCCGGGATCGAGATCGTCGAAGCCGGGCACCCGGTGCCGGACATGGCCGGTGTCGCCGCCACGCGCCGGATGCTGGACCTTGTCGCGGGGCTTGGCGAGGGGGATTTCGTGCTGGCGCTGATCTCGGGCGGCGGGTCGGCCCTGCTCTGTGCCCCTGCCGAGGGGCTGACCCTGGCAGACAAGCAGGCCGTGGCGCGGGACATGCTGGCCAGCGGCGCCCCGATTTCCGAGGTCAACGGCCTGCGCAAGCAGCTTTCGGCGGTCAAGGGCGGGCGGCTGGCCGCCGCCGCCCATCCGGCACGGATGCTTGCGCTGATGATATCCGACGTGCCGGGCGATGCCCCCGGGGACATCGCCAGCGGCCCCACCGTGGGCGATGCGGGCGATGCGCCGCGCGCCGCGCGGGCTCTGGCGGCGCGC